>JAKSQL010000053.1 GCA_024404125.1 Clostridia bacterium | reverse complement strand
GATTTTTTGCGCGAAAAACTCATTGATATTCACACTCATGTTTGGCTTTCGGAATTCCTTCCGCCACGTAAACCGCCAATAAGATGGCCGGGACTCATTGCAGAGGAAAATCCGATTGAAGACCATTTCAGAACCTATGAGCTTATGTTTCCCGACAAAAAAGTTACACCTATGATTTTTCCGATTTGCAACAGAAACATAAATTTTGAACTTGCAAACGGTTATGTAAGTGATAAAGCAAAAGAGTTTAACCTGCCTTCACTTATATTGACAAATCCAAAATGGTCTGCTGAAGAATTTGAAAACAAAATGCTCGGTGGCAATTTCCTCGGTGCAAAAGTTTATCTCAGTTTTGCCGAACCGTATATACCGAGTAATGAAATAAGAATATTTGACTTTGCTCCACATCATTTATTGGAAGTATTGAATAAGCACGGAAAAATTCTTATGCTTCATATCCCCCGTTCAGGACGTTTAAAGGACCCCGTAAACCTTGCACAAATGGTTGAAATTGAGGAAAGATACCCCAATATCAAACTGATAATTGCTCACGTAGGTCGTGCTTACTGCAATGAAGATGTTGGAAACGCTTTTGACGTAATAAGAGAAAAAACAAAAAATATGCTTTTTGATTTCTCTGCAAATACGAACAGTGACGTTTTTGAACAACTTATAAAGACGGTAGGGCCTAAACGCATTATGTTTGGAAGCGATATGCCCATACTCCGTATGCGTAACAAAAGGATTACCGAAAACGGCATATACATAAACTGTATACCAAAAGGTATTTTCGGCGATGTTTCCTATGATAAAAATATGCGTGAAATTGACGGTCCCGAAGCAGACAAAATTACATTCTTTATGTATGAAGAAATTGCGGCATTCAAAAAAGCCGCCGAAAACTGCAACCTTACAAAGAGCGATATAGAGGATATTTTCTACAATAATGCAAAAAATCTTATTGAAAGTGTGCGTGGTAAATAATGAAAAAGGTAAAAATAGGACTTTTACCCCTTTACGTAAAACTTTACGATGACGATTCTCCGAATATGCGTCCTCGAATTGAAGCATTTGCCACAGAAATTCAGGGCATATTTGAAAGCAGAGATGACGTTGAACTTGTAAAATTCAATATATGCCGTATTGAAGATGAATTCAAAGCGGCTGTTGAATTGTTTGAAAAAGAAAATGTTGACAGTATTGTAACGTTACATATGGCATATTCTCCGTCACTCGAATCCGAAAAGGTTTTAAAAAATACCAAGTTGCCTATAGTAATACTCGATACAACACCTACTTACGATTTTACTTATAATGACGATACATCGGTTATATCATACAATCACGGTATACACGGTGTTCAGGATATGTGCAATCTTTTAGTAAGGAACAATAAACAATTTTTCATTGAAACAGGTCACTATAAAAACAGCGACGTTATTGAAAGAGTAATCTCACGTGTAAAAGGCATAAAGGTTGCAAGTGAATTGAAAAAAGCAAAAGCCGGTACTATCGGCGGCGCTTTTGCGGGTATGGGGGATTTTGTTGTTACCGACAGTCAGTACGATTTGCTTGGAATCAAAAGAATAAAATTTGCTCCCGAAGATGCAGAAAAATTTTCGTCTCTTGTTACCGAAGAGGAGATAAATGCTCTTATTGAAAGCGACAAGGAAAAATATATTGTAAGTGATAATATACCGGAGGAAAAACTTTTATCCTCCGCTAAGGGAAGTCTTACGGTAAGAAAATGGATTGAAGCCAACGGTCTTACCGCTTTTACCGCCAACTTCCTGACGGTAAAAAAAGATTTCGGTATTGACGGTATGCCATTTGCCGAAGCAAACCGTGAAATGGAACGCGGTATAGGATATGCCGGTGAGGGCGATATGTTGACTGCATCGTTTTTAGGCGCTCTTATGAGTGTCAGCAACCAAGCAACGTTTATTGAGATGTTCTGTCCCGATTGGAAAGAAAACTTAATATATATCAGTCATATGGGCGAAATGAACACTGCGCTTACCGCTTCCAAACCCAAACTTGAATATAAGACAATGAAATATTCTGATATTGATACAACCTATACATACGGCACTTATAAGCCCGGTGCGGCAACTTTGATATGCCTTGTTCCTACTGCAGACAGTTTCAGAATCGTTACGTCTAAGGTTAATATGAAAACCGCTTTGTGCGAAAAGGTGCAAAAGAAAAACGTAAGCGGATGGTTTGAACCGAATATGCCGGTTGCCGATTTTCTTACCGAATACAGTAAATTGGGCGGCACTCACCATTTAACTCTTATGTACGGCGATGCACGTAAGCTTGCCGAAACATTTGCAGAAGTTAAAGGCTTTGAATACTTTGAAATTTAATAATTAAACATACTTTATTTATTAACAGTCAGATAATTTAAAAAGGTTGCAACGAAATTTCTGTTTCGTTGCAACCTTTTTTTACATTGCATACCGTATTATAAGTTCGGTTATAAGTGCCGCGGCAGAGGCGAGGGCTGCTACGGTGATAAGTCCCCTCTTAAAGAGCACCACCGCAAAGCCTACTGCATTTGTGATTTGATTCAACAAATAATATTATACACCATAAATCCGATACATCAACCTTTATTTTTACATATACATTACAAATATTTACTAAACCGCACTAATTTTTGTGTCAGTAAGACGTTTTTTATGTAAAAAATGGCATATTTTGTGTTTTTTGGAATTTTATACTTGCATATCTTGTGAAAACAATGTATAATCAATACTGTATTTGTAAGTGATTATTTCATTCGCAGATACGGAAAAAATATCTTTAAGGGGAAATGTAATCATGAAAAAAATCAAAAGAATTCTTTGTGTTGCTTTGGCGCTTATTATGACTATGTCGTTACTTTGCGCTTGCGGCGGAAAAGCAGAGAAAAAAGAAGAAACCGATACGCGCGATGTCGCAGGTATGCTCAGTGCAATCGGTACAACAGAGGAAAAGCTCAACAAAACATCTGAAGATACCAAATGGATTTTCTATGACACCCTTGATTCTATGCTTTTGGCATTGCAGTCAGGCAAAATCGTAAGAGCAAACAACATACCCGACTGTGTAGGTCAGTATGTTACCGGCAACAACGATAAATTCAAATTTGAAAAACCGTCCGCACTTCGTACCGCAGTACTTAATTATCATATGGGCGTTATGAAGGATAACACCGACCTTCAGACTCTTCTTAACAACACAATACTTGAAATGCAGAAAGACGGCACTCTTGATAAACTTGCTTCCGAATACATTGACGGTTACATTTTAAACGGCAAGACACCCGATCCTATCGAAATTCCGAAAATCGAAGGTGCAGACACTTTGAATGTTGCTATCACCGGTGACCTTCCCCCTATCGATTTCGTTACTGCTGACGGCAAAGCTGCCGGCTTCAACGTTGCTTTGCTTGCAGAAATTTCAAAGCGTGCAAATATAAACATCAATCTTGTTAACGTTAATTCCGCTTCAAGATCTGTTTCCCTTACATCAGGTAAGGTTGACGTTATATTCTGGGTTGCTACCGTTGAGTATCAGGATTCCAAACTTAACGAAACCGAAGCAAATGTTGACGTTCCCGAGAATGTTGCTTTAACCGAGACCTACTACAAGAGCAATTCCGGTCAGCTCGTTTTAAAATAATATAATGTTTGACAAACTTTACTCAATACTTATTGCGGACGGAAGCGCGCAAACTATTTTAAGTGGTCTTTTCACAACACTTAAAATTTCTGTTTTGGCGCTTATACTCGGCACCGTTCTCGGTGTTATAATCTGTGCTATGCGTATGAGTAAATTCAAGCCGCTTAGCATCTTTGCCCACGTTTACATCTCGGTGCTACGCGGCTCTCCTCTTACTATGCTGCTTATGTTGCTTTACTACTGCGTATTCGCTACAAGTTCCATTGATGCGGTTTACGTTGCGGTAATAGCATTCGGCATAAATACGGCGGCATACGTTGCAGAAATGTTCCGTTCGGCAATAGATGCTCTTAACAAGCGCGAATCAGAGGCGGCGTGGACTTTGGGATTCAGCAAATTCCAAACTCTTTGGTATGTTGTTTTTCCGCAGGCGTTGCGCATTGCAAAGCCGGTATATCAGTCTACAATCATCAATTTAATTCAGTGGACAAGTGTTGTGGGCTACGTTACCATAACCGACCTCACAAGAGTAATAAACAACATTTCAAGCCGTACAATGCAGCCGCTTATACTTATAGTTACAGGTATGATATTGTATATTGCCATAGCATATATCGTAACCGGAATATTTGCTTTGATTGACTTTATAATCGCCAAGAAGCAGAAATCGGGAGGTAACTGATATGGGAATTATTGATATTAAAAACCTCAACAAATCGTTTGGCGGCTCACAGATTTACAAAAACCTCAACTTTTCTATTGAAAACGGTGAGGTTGTTTCGATAATCGGTGCTTCGGGCTGCGGCAAAAGTGTTTTGCTGCGTTGCATTGAAATGCTTGAGAAACCGGACTCCGGTCAGATTTTTATTGACGGTAAAGAAATAACCTCAAAAGGTGCGGACATTGCTTCAATCCGCCGATTGATGGGAATGGTTTATCAGGATTTCGGCTTGTTTTCCAATATGAACGTAATGCAAAACCTTTGTATTGCACCGATGAAACTGCTTAAAATGCCAAAAGAAGAAGCCGAGAAAAAAGCACTCGAGTTGCTTGATTCGGTCGGTCTTGCTGACAGAGCGTACCGTCCGGTGCAGGTGCTTTCGGGCGGTCAAAAACAGCGTGTTGCGATATGCCGCTGTATGATGATGAACCCGAAAATCATCTTGTTTGACGAGCCCACAAGTGCCCTTGACCCCACTATGGTCGGCGAAGTTCTTGCAACCATTCGTATGCTTGCGAGAAAAGGTCTTACAATGCTTATAGTAACTCACGAAATGGAGTTTGCAAAGCAGATTGCCGATAGGGTTGTATTTTTAGCCGAAGGCGGCATTTATGAGCAAGGCACACCCGAACAGATTTTTGAAAATCCGCAAAAGCCAAAGACTGTTGACTTTATAAAGAAACTCAAACATCTCTCTTACAGTATCGACAGTCGCAAGTTTGACCTTATGGCCTTGCAGGGCGGTATTCAGGAATTTGCCATTAAATACGGTTTAAACTCAAAAGAGGCATACCGTTTGCAGATATGTGTTGAAGAAATGATTTATATCATTCTCGAACACCTTGAGGACGGAAAGATAGATATTACTCTTAATATATCGTTCTCGGAGGCAGACCGCTCCTGCGAGTTTGAGCTTTTGTATCCGGGTGACGAAATAGACCCGTTTGCAAATGCGGCGGAATTTGACCTTGAAAATACCGATTCGCTCGGACTTATGATTATCACCAAAAAGGCCAAAAAGCGTGAGTATTCGTTTGAAAACGGTATAAACAAAGTGAAAATAAAAATATAATTTACCTTAAGTTTAAAGCCCATAGGTTGTTGCCTATGGGCTTTTTTTCATATTACATATCTGATTATAAGTTCGGTTATAAGTGCCGCGGCAGAGGCGAGGGCTGCTACGGTTATAAGTCCCCTTTTAAAGAACGCCGCCGTAAGAGCCACCGCAAAACCTACTGCGGCGGATATTACGTTGCCCGTAGCAAAGAATACCGCGGGAAAAGCCATCGCGCTTAAAACGGCATACGGCATATAAGAAAGAAAAGATAAGACGTATTTGTTTTTTATTTGCTTTTTGAAAATCACTAACGGCACCATTCTCACAAGATACGTTACCGCCGCCATTGCTGCCAAATAAATGATAAACTGTTCAGGTTTCACCTATATCCACCTCGGTTTCTATAGGTGATACCGCCGCCATAATGAGCGCCGCCGCTACCGCGGATATTATTACGGAAATGCCTGACGGAATAGACGATAAATGCGGAACAAAGTAAAATATGCAACTTAATACAATCGCAATAAGAACACTCATTCCGCACGCCTTATTTTCCCTTGCGGGAGGCATAACAATGGCTACAAACATACCGTAAATTGCAAGAGTAAGCGCGCTTGTTACCACCTGCGGCAAAATATTACCCGCAATCGCTCCGAGTGCGGTGCCTATTGCCCACCCGAAATAAGGCGGTAAAATAAGACCGTACATATATATTTTTGAAACTTTATTTTTATTTGAAACGGCGACCGCGAAAACCTCATCGGTATTAACAAATGCGATAATAAGACGGTCAAGCAAATTTATCTTATTATCAAATTTTTGTGACAAGGATACCGACATCAATGCATACCGCATATTTATTACAAACTGCGAAAACATAAGTTGCGGTATACCTCCGCCGCTTACCATAATCGGAACGGCGGCAAACTGACCTGCCGATGTTACGTTAAAAAGCGATATAAGTATTCCCTGCTTTGCTGTAAGTCCGCTTGATATCGCGTAAATTCCGAATGCGAAACCTATCGAAATGTAACCGAAAAAAATCGGCATACCGTCCGCAACACCTCTAAAAAATCCTTTTTTCACTGTATTACTCCAAAAACATTTTTTTAAATTATATAATAAAGTTTACAAAAATTCAATCATTATCAGTTGAAAAAAGTGTATAATCGAAATATAATTAAAATATAAACTTTATTATGGGAAGTGCTACTGATGGCAAAACGCGAAAGCGAAACTATAAGGCAGCAAAGAAAAGCGCGAGAAGACTTTTTACAACTAAAGAAAATGCAAAGCGGCGAAATTGACGCGGGCCCCAAGCCGAGCGAAATTGACGCGGGTCCAAAAACCTTTAAAGATAAAGTCGCAAATTATTGGTTTCACTATAAATTTGCTACTATTGCAATACTTCTTTCGGCGGCTTTCCTTGCGGTAATGGTTACCCAATGTTTAGGCAGAACAAACTAAGACATAATTGCGATAGTTTTCACCGATCAGTATATCCCAACCGAATATGATACCTACATTGAAAAATACCTTGAAAATTAT
>JAKSQL010000052.1 GCA_024404125.1 Clostridia bacterium | reverse complement strand
GTTCTCTCGTGCCTGCTTCGGTGATGCCTATATGCAATGGATAATCTGTCTTTTCGCTGACGATCCTGTACGCTTCATAATTCATGCGCACATCCGAAGCTTTGAGTGAGATAACGATGTCGTAAAACCCCATATCTTCAAGGGCGTTAGCTGCCTGAGATTTACCGGCACCCGACATTCCCGTTACGAT
The DNA here is from genome assembly GCA_024404125.1 of Clostridia bacterium. Classification (GTDB taxonomy): domain Bacteria; phylum Bacillota; class Clostridia; order Oscillospirales; family Acutalibacteraceae; genus UBA737. The sequence continues at coordinate 7,005 of JAKSQL010000052.1, read as the reverse complement.
AAGTAACTCCATAAAATTTTCACCTTCCCGCAAATATTACTTCGGTTTCAAGCGTCACACCGTCATTAAGCAGTACGGTCTGCTGTATCTCTTTTATAAGGGATAAAACGTCACTCGCCGTAGCATTACCCTTATTTATTATAAAGCCCGCGTGTTTTTCGCTTACCTGCGCGCCGCCTACACTTTTGCCTTTTAGACCGTTTTTTTCAATAAGCGCACCTGCAAAATTACCCTCGGGGCGCTTAAAGGTACTGCCTGCGCTCGGGTATTCAAGCGGTTGCTTCTGCTTCCGCTTTGACATATATTCGTTCATTTTCTCCGAAATATCATCTGTATTTCCGCTTTCAAGTTCAAAAATCGCGGCGCAGATAATAAGGTCCTCTTGTTTAAAAATACTCGTTCTGTACCCGAAATCCATATCTTTTGCGTCTATATTTATAAAATTACCGTTACCATCCACACACAAAGCACTAAACGCAACGTTTTTAATTTCACCGCCGTAAGCGCCAGCATTCATATAAAACGCGCCGCCTACACTGCCGGGTATTCCGTATGCAAATTCAAGCCCTGAAAGAAAACATTCTTTTGCCTTATTGCAGACCTTTATAAGCGGTGTTCCCGCCAAACAAAAGATTTTATTTTCCGATACCTCGATACCGTTTAATTTTTCGGTACTGATAACGGCACCCTCAATACCCTTATCACTAACAAGCAAATTCGAGCCGTTGCCTAAAATAAAATACGGTACGTTATTATCTCTGCAAATAACTACGGCTTTTTTAAGTTCCTCGGCACACTCGGGGAACAAAACAACATCAGCCGCGCCGCCTATTTTAAAGGTGGTGCGGTTTTTCATTAAAACATTTTCTTCAAATTTGATTTTTGAGTTTTTAATACTGTTTAAAAAGCCGTTTTGCATAATTTCTCCTTATTTATGAAGGTCGCAGAGAAACGCGGCGCCGATTATTCCCGCATCGTTGCCGAGTTTTGCCGGTATAATCTTCGTGGCGGTGCCTAAATTCCTCGCGTAGTTTTCGCCGTAAACCGTCTTTTTAAGGGGATCTGTAAGGGTCTCGCCCTCTTTTGAAACACCGCCGCCTATACAGATAATTTCAGGTTGGAAAATATTTATGATGTTTGAAATTCCTATAGCAAGATAAGCGATATAATCGTCAACAACCTTCTTGCCCGCTTCGTCACCTAAACGCATGGCATCAAACGAAGTTCTGCCGTTTACTTTGTTTATATCGTTTTCGCAAAGTTTCCACATAGAACTCTCTGGATAGCGAACCATTGCCTGCTTTGTCTGCCTTATAAGCGCAGTGGCGGAAGCATATGCTTCAAAACAACCGAGTCTGCCGCAGGTGCATGCTTCGCCGTTCATTTGTATAACGGTATGACCGAGTTCGCCGCCTGCATAATTCGAGCCGGAATACAGTTTGCCGTCTATTATTATTCCGCCGCCTATACCCGTACCGAGTGTAACCGCAATAAAGTTCTTTGTGCCTTTACCCGCACCCGCTATATATTCGCCGTATGCCGCGGCATTGGCATCGTTTTCAAGATAAAACGTCTTGCCCGTTTTTTCTTTTAACAAATCGCCTAAATGCAAATCGTAAAATCCGAGATTGTTGGAATAAGAAACCACTCCGGTATTGGGGTTTATAGAGCCGGGTGTTCCTACACCGAAAGCATCAATATCGTCAGGGGTAAGATTTGCATTCTTTATTGCTTCAAAGGTAACTTTCGCCATATCGTCAACTATCTCTTCGGCTTTTCTCGGTAAATTTGTCTTTACCTTCGCGGTTGCGACAATGTTGTAATTATCGTCTACAACACCTGCAACTATGTTTGTGCCGCCTAAATCAATTCCGAGTTTATACATTGTTTTTTCTCCTTTCCAAACCGCTCTACCGTTAACTCTTCACTTTTCTAATCTTCTGCCATACCAAGTCTGTTAAGCAGGTCTTGAGCCGCGTTGTATCCGAGCTTTTTCTGACGGCTGTTCATTGCCGCAACCTCGATTATTACCGCTAAATTACGTCCTGGCTTTACCGGTATTGTAAGAGAGGGCAAACTAAGTCCCAATATTTCGGTGGTTTGGTCATCAAGCCCCATACGGTCGTAGACCTTGTTCATATCCCACTGTTCAAGATTTATTACCAAATCTATTTTCTCGGTAAGTTTAACCGCACCCACACCGAATATACGGCTTGCATTTATAATACCTATGCCTCTGAGTTCTATAAAATGCCGTATGTTATCCGGTGCCGTTCCGACAAGCGATTTGCTTGATACACGGCGGATTTCAACCGCATCGTCCGCTATAAGACGGTGACCTCTTTTTACAAGTTCTATCGCAGTTTCGCTTTTACCTACACCACTTTCACCGAGCAGCAATATACCTTCACCGTAAACCTCTACCAAAACACCGTGACGCGTAATTCTCGGTGCTAAATGCAAACTTAAAAACGCGATGAGCGCAGAGGTGAAATTCGAGGTAGATTCGTTGGTACGAAGCAGCGGTACACAATGCTCTTTTGCGGTTTCAATATAGTATTCCTCAATTTCAAGTCCCCTCGCGATTATAACCGCTGACGGCTTGTGTGAGAAAAATTCTTGCATTATTTTCTTTGCTTCTTCTTTTGAAAGACGGTTTAAGAAACTTATCTCACTGATACCGAGTATCTGTATTCGCTTACTGTCAAAATACTCATAATACCCCGCCATTTGAAGTCCCGGACGGTTAATCTCGGCAGTGGATATTAAAATATCTTTAGCGTCTTTCGGCAGATACATACTTTCAAGAGAAAATTCTTTCAGTATTTCTGCAAGTGATACCGTAAAATCGGATTTCATATTTTGCCTCCATTCAATATTTCCCCAATTTACTTTATTATACTATAAATATTATAAAAATAAAGTCTTTTTTTGTTTTTTTTAATTTTACTTGATATACGAGCGAAAAAACTGTATAATTACTAGTATGGATAATTATGTTTTGGAGGAATACTTTATATGAAACTCGGTATGGTGGGACTGCCGAACGTAGGTAAGTCCACACTCTTTAATGCAATAACAAACGCGGGAGCGCAGTCGGCAAACTATCCGTTTTGCACGATAGAGCCGAATGTGGGTATGGTAAGCGTGCCGGACGAACGTCTTGAAAAGTTATCGGAAATATACTCACCCGATAAATTCACCCCCGCGGTAATTGAATTTGTTGATATAGCAGGTCTTGTAAAAGGTGCTTCAAAAGGTGAAGGACTTGGCAACAAGTTTTTAAGCAACATACGTGAAGTAGATGCAATAGTTCACGTTGTAAGATGCTTTGAGAGTGACGATATCATTCACGTTGAGGGCTCGGTTGACCCTATAAGAGATATCGAAACCATAAATCTCGAACTTATTTTTTCCGACCTTGAAATAGTAGCGCGAAGACTTGACAAGGCGCTTAAAACCGTAAAGGGTGATAAGTCGGCGCAGGTTGAGGTTGACTTTTTAAAACGTCTTACCGAACATCTTGAAGCAGGAAATCCCGCAAGGTCTATCGAAACAAACGGAGATACCGAGGAAGAAATACTTAACACTACCGCACTGCTTTCGCTTAAACCCGTTATATACGCCTGCAATATGAGTGAAGACGATTTTATAAACGGAATTGAAAGCAATAAGAATTATAATCTCGTAAAAGCGATAGCCGAAAAAGAAAGTGCCGAGATACTTCCAATATGCGCTTCTCTTGAAGCGGAAATTTCAAGTCTTTCTGAAGAAGAAAAGGTTATGTTCCTTGAAGAACTAAACCTTGAGCGCTCGGGACTTGACCGTATGATACAAAAATGCTATTCGCTTTTAGGTCTTATTTCTTATCTTACCGCAGGGAAACCCGAGGTAAGAGCGTGGACAATTAAAAAGGGTACCAAAGCGCCTGCCGCCGCAGGTAAAATACATACCGATTTCGAGCGCGGATTTATAAGAGCCGAGGTTATCTCGTTTGACGATTTTATTAACAAGTGTGACGGCAATATGGTAACTGCCAAAGAAAAAGGTCTTGTAAGAAGCGAAGGAAAAGAATACGTTATGCAGGACGGAGACATAGTTTTATTCAGATTTAACGTTTAACCTTAACTTTATCACTCATACTAAAACGGGTGATAAAATTTGAAAAAAGCAAAGAAAAATTTAGTTATATTTTCTGTGGGCGCAGTCGGGTACGGTATGATTGAAATACTCTGGCGCGGCTATACTCACATCACAATGCTTTTTGCAGGCGGTTTCTCTTTCTTGGGGCTTAACTTCATTTCAACCCTCAAAAAGTTAAGTCGCGTTAAAAAAAGTGTTTTGGCCAGTATATTTATCACATCGGTAGAACTGATTTTCGGAATTATATTCAACGTGATACTAAAAAAGAAAATTTGGGATTACAGTAAACTGCCGTTTAACTTTTTAGGTCAGATTTGCCCGAGATACTCCTTTTTCTGGGCAATATTGAGTTTTATGTTTTTGCCGCTTGCAAACGGTATTTCACGAAAACTTGAAAAGTGAGGGAATTTTATGTACCGCAATACTTATGCTGAAATAGACAAAGATGTTTTAAGAGACAATATTAAAAATATCGTCTCTACATACAGCAATTACGAATACTTTTTCGGTGTTGTAAAAGGCAACGCGTACGGTCACGGATTTGAAATTATAAATTCACTTGTCGAGGGCGGAGTCAACTATCTCGCAGTAGCAACTCCCGAAGAAGCACTCATGGTAAGAAAGAAGAACGCGGATATAAAAATTTTATGCCTTGAAAACGTGAATGTTAAATCGGCAAAAGCATTATCTGATAAAAACGTCACCCTTACCGTATGCAGTTTGCATCAAGCCGAAGAACTGACAAAACTTACAAATAATTTCACCGTTCATTTAAAACTTGATACGGGTATGAACCGATTGGGCTTTAAGGAAAAAGAAGAACTAAATACGGCTTATAAACTTCTAAAGAGCGCAGAAAATGTTACCGTTGAAGGAATTTACACACACCTTGCAACAAGCGGTGTGAACGATAAATTTTACGATAATCAAATAGAAAAGTTTAAAGAACTTACAAGCGATATAAACCTTAAAGAAATACCGATAGTGCATATAGGCCGCTCGCTTATTTTGGTGCACCACGATAAACCCGACTTTGTAAACGGAATACGGCTCGGTATTTGTATGTACGGCTTTGCGCAAAGTCTTAATGAGCCGACGGGGCTTAAAAAAATCAAGCGTGAAATTTTGCTTAAAACAAAGCATATATCTCCGTCAGTCTTAAAAAACAGTTTGGACCTTAAGACCGCTTTCACCCTTAAAAGCGAAGTTATAGCACTAAAAAAGGTTAAAAAAGGTGAGTTTGTGGGATACGGTGCAGGATATATCGCAAAGCGCGATATTACGGTTGCCACCGTTTGCATAGGATATTTTGACGGCATACCAAGCACACTAAAAAAAGTATTTATAAACGGCAAGGTGTGTGAAGTAATAGGCGAAAAATGTATGGATATGATTTCGGCGGTTGTACCCGAAAACACTAAAGTCGGCGACAGTGTAGAGATATTCGGCGATAATATTTCGGTAAAGTCCGCCGCCGCAAGTTCCGGTGTAAGCGCATACAAACTGCTGACAGGTGTTAGTGAGAGAGTACCGAGGGTTTACAAATGAAAGATTTAAACAACGATTTTGAATTACTGATTTTAGGTACCGACGTAAATGCCTACTATCTTGCTCGGTGCTACCACGAATTATACGGCAAAAAGGCGACACTTTTGGGTAAGTCGCCCCTTAACCCTACCGCGATTTCGAATATTTTAAATGTTATATATGACGGTAATATATGGACCGAAAAGGGCTTTTTAAATGCGCTTTTTGAGTACAAGAAAAAGTTAAAGAATAAATACGTACTGCTTATAAGTTCGAATGAAACCTATTGGGGCTTTATTGCAAAAAATGCGAAAATTTTAAAACTTTCGCATTTCCTCTTTAACTGTCCTACAACAGAAATTATAAACTCACTTATGTACAAAAAGGAGTTTTACGAAACATACGAAAACAGTATTTTAGACCTGCCGTATACTTATTATTATGACTGCAAGCAAAAAAACGACTTGCCAAGCGGTCTTAACTATCCCGTGATTTTAAAACCGAGCAACGTTATTTTGTATAATCACATAAGTTTTGAGGGCAAAAATAAAATATACAAAATAGAAAGTTTTAATGAACTTGAAACTACGGTAAACAAAATAACAGACGGCGGGTATGACGATACGCTCATTATTCAGGACTTTATACACGGTGACGATTCTTAGCTGTTTGATGCGGTTGCATACGTAAACTCAAACGGAAAAACCGAATTTATGTCCTTTGCTCAAATAGGACTTCAAGAGCACTCAAAGTCTATGGTAGGTAACGCGGCAGTGCTTATTAACGGATACAATCAGTTCGGCGGCACAAAAGAAATCACCGATAAACTTAAAAGTTTTTTAGAGGATATAAACTACCGCGGTTTTGCCGAGTTTGATTTAAAGTATGACAGTCGCGATAAAAAGTTCAAAGTGCTTGAAATAAACGCGCGTCAAGGCAGAAGCAGTTATTATATTTCTGCGCTCGGCAAAAACCTCATAAGCGTTCTTGTAAACGACCTTATAGATAATAAAGACAGCGAATACAAACTCCTTACCGATACTGTTATGCTTTCTTTTGTTCCCAAAGGAATAATAAAAAAGTACGTAAAAAACGAAGAATATAAAAACACTGCTTTATCGCTTTATGAAGAAAGAATTAACCCGATAGACTATAAGTGCGATAAATCTATTAAGATGCGCCTTTACCTTATAAAACGCGCATACGGATATTTTAAGGCATACAAAAACGGTTATTGGAAAGAGTGATTAAAACTTTATGTGCGGATTTATAGGTTTTACCGATTTAAGACCCGAAGAAGAAAAAAAGGCGATTGCCAAAAAAATGGCAGACCGC
>JAKSQL010000051.1 GCA_024404125.1 Clostridia bacterium | reverse complement strand
TGCCCGCCTTATCTGTAAGCAACCTCATTCTGCAGCAACCGCATAGGTTGAACTCCATCTCAAAATCGGTGTTGCTCATATAATATACGATATCAACCTTTATGTTTTGCATTGTCTTATCTCCCCTATATTATTTATTGCCGTTTCTTGACTGTACCGAATTCTTATTTACGCTTATCACCGATGAATCCACCGTAATATCATTTTCGCCGCTAATCAGTTTTGCCGATACTACAAGTTTTGCACCGTCAAAATCAAACGTATCAGTTACGAGTGTAAGTATTTTACTGTCCGGATTTATCTCAACCGGAATGTTAAATAAACTGCGGTTGTATGCCTGACCTTTATATAAGGCATAATTTTTTAAATCGTTATCCTTATAATCGAATTTATCTTGACCGCTTAAACTGTCCGCCACACATACCGAGAACACCGTGTATTTATATTCACCGCTTTCAAGGTAAAGGGTTATTTCGGGATAAGTTTTAATAAAATCTATATCCCTGAATTTTTTAAGGTCACCGAACATCAGCGAATCATTAAGATTTTCTGCGCTTATGCATATATTTTGCGAAATCGAGTTTTTTGCAAGAGTGCAGTTATTTGCAAAATGCACCGCACCCAATCTGCTTTTTTTATTGCGCGCGTTATGATTTACGTAATAGGTGATATCCTCGCTTTTTAAAACAGGATTATTTATTTTTGTATCGCTTATCTTCAGCCAACCGCAAATATCTTTGTTTTCTGCTTTTAACTTTTCAAAGCCGTCGCTTAAAAATCTTCTGTCACCCCATATACTTTGGAGAAAGTTAAGATTTTCTTTTTCGCTTTCGTTACGGTAAAAATACAAACTGAAATAAACGGCAACCAAAATCACCGCAAATGCCAAAATAAGCGCAAATGCTTTAACTACGATACGCCATATATTCTGTTTTGAAAAGTCCGATTTGAAATCGGTAACGGTATCTCCGAATCCTCTGGCGTGTGACTGTGCCATTTATCATCTTCCCTTTTAAAAATCTATGTATTCACAAACTATTCCGTTTACCGCTCTTTCTATAAGTACGTCAATATTGAGTTTTTCCTCCGCCTTTTCGCATTGACCGGGTTTTGGACGTGTATGCGGATGTTTCGGAGTAAATACGGTACAACAGTCTTCATAAGGCAGTATAGACGTTTCAAACGCGTCTATTTTCTTTGAAATAGTTACGATTTCTTCTTTATCCATTCCTATTAGCGGACGGAGAGTAGGGATATTGCACACACTGTCTGTCGCGGCAATGCTCGGCAAGGTCTGACTTGCCACCTGACCTAAACTTTCTCCCGTGATGAGTGCCATACAACCGTCTTTCTCAGCCACGATACACGAAATTCGCATCATCATACGCCTCATAATAATTGTAAAATAATCCTCGGGGCAGCACTTTCCTATTTCTTCCTGTATCTCGGTAAAAGGCACTATGGAAAGTTTTATAGTGCCGCTGTATCTTGCCACTTTTTTAAGCAAGGTCTTAACCTTTTGCTCAGCCCTTTTGCTTGTATAGGGCGGACTTGCAAAATGTATCGCGTTTAGTATAAGTCCGCGTTTCGCCATAGTGTAGGCGGCTACGGGACTGTCAATACCTCCCGATATAAGCACCTGTGCTCTGCCCGAAGTCCCCGCAGGCAAACCGCCTGCGCCTTTTATCTGACCTGCTCTTATATATGCGCCGAAATCCCTTATCTCTACCGTTACGGTTATATCGGGATTATGAACGTCTACCGAAAGGTTACTAAAGTTTTCAAGCAATACTCCGCCGAGTTCCGCACAAATTTCGGGGGATTTTAAGGGGAAATTTTTATCCGCGCGCTTTGCTTCCACCTTAAAGGTTTTAACACCCATAAGCGTTTCCTTAAGATACACGGGTGCTTTTTGCTTTATATCCTCAAAATTTTTTTCGCACACACAAGCCCTCGAGAATGCCGCAACACCAAAAACGGTGGACATTTCATCAAGCGCCGCCTCAAAGTCAAAATCATCAGACCGTGGCTCTATATATACTGCCGACTGTGCTTTTCTTATCTTGATATCCCCGAATTTTTTTAATTTTCGGCGGATATTGGATATCATTTTATCCTCAAAGTTCTGACGGTTAAGTCCCTTAAGAGAAAGTTCGCCGTCCTTAATAAGTATTATTTCTTTCATCAGTTTGACCTTCTTAAACTGTTTCTTGCATCTATTATCGCTTCAAAGAGTTTATCTACATCTTCCATACTGTTAAACCGAGAAAAACTTACCCTTATTGCGCTATCGGTTCTCTCGCGGCTAAGTCCCATTTCGTTAAGCACGTGACTGCCTTTGCCCTTTGCGCAGGCACTGCCCGAAGAAACGTAAATATCTTTACTTTCAAGAAAGTGAAGTACCGTTTCGGAACGGTATCCCAAAAGCGAAATATTAACTATATACGGCAGTCCGTCATAGGGTGAATTTATTTCTGCAATACCGCTTTTTTCTATTTTTTCGGTAAGCGCATTTTTCAGTGCTTGCATTTTTTCAAAAGACGGCTTTATGTCCGGCAATTCGGAAAGTGCGCCCGAGAAGCCCATAATAAGCGGCACACTTTCGGTACCCGAACGGAATCCGCGTTCCTGACCGCCGCCTACAATAAGCGGTCTTACCGTAACACTTTTTTTAACAAAAAGAGCGCCTATACCCTTAGGACCGTGTATCTTATGTGCACTTACAGTTAACATATCTACGCCTAAATCGTATACCTTTATATCGGTTTTACCGAATGCCTGCACCGCATCGCAGTGCAAAAGCGCAGGTGCATTGTTTTTCTTTATTATTTCCGCCGCAAGCTTTACCGGTTGAAACGCACCCGTTTCGTTGTTTACAAGCATTATGCTTACAAGTACCGTTTCCCCGTTGATAGCCGAGATTAAATCTTCTTGCGATACTGAGCCGTTTGGTTGCGGCTTTATGTAAACCACATCAAATCCTTCGCTCTCTAACCGTTTCATCGCTTCAAGCACGGAAGGGTGCTCAATAGAGGTAGTTACTATCCTTTTACCGAGTTTTTTTCTTTGGTAAGCAGCACCGAATATTGCGGTATTATTACCCTCGGTACCGCAGGAGGTGAAATATATTTCGTCCTGCCGGCAGGATAACTTTTCTGCGATTTTCTCCCGCGCATCGCTTATGCAGTTTTCGGCATTCATACCGAGTATATGAAGGGACGAAGGATTACCCCAATTTTCATTAAGGGCGTTATTTATACCGTCAATAGCCGATTTGCAGGGCATAGTGGTAGAACTGTTATCAAGATAAACTGTATTTTTCATTACTGCGCTCCCACAATAATCATATATTCTTTATTATTATACTATATATCACCGAAATACACAATACCGAATTTTATAATTTAACTCTTGCAGAAAACAACATTTAGAGGTATAATATACACATAAATTCTATATATGGCATTCTTGGGGGATTATTCAATGAAAAAAATTTTAGCTTTAACGCTTTGCATACTTTTTGCTTTCAACCTTGCAGGTTGTGCTAAAAAGGTTGACAGTTCGTCCGTAGCGGAAGTTTCCGAAGAAAGCGAAGCACCCGCAAAACCCACCTTGTTCGTAAATCCGCTTACAGGTCTTGAGGAACTTACTGCCGAGCAGGTTTCTTTACGTCCCGTAGCGATTATGATAAACAACATAGGTATTGCTCAACCTGTCCAAACAGGTCTTACAAAAGCGGATATAGTTTACGAGACCGAGGTTGAGGGCGGTATTACACGTCTTATGGCAGTATTTAAGAATATAAAGAACGTTGACCGTATAGGTTCGGTACGTTCCGCAAGATACCCCTATGTTGATCTTGCTATGGGGCATAATGCGATTTATGTTCACTGCGGTCAGGACCCCACATACTGTGCTCCTCACCTTAAAGATACAGACGATTATTCGATAGACTCAAACAACGGCGGCAAGCGTATACCGAACGGTCTTTCTTCCGAACATACCCTTTACACCTACGGCAACGATTTATTCGGATATCTTTCAAAGAAATTCAAAACCACTATTTCAACCTCTAAACTCTGGCAATCCTTTGTTTCGGCAGACGAAACAGTAACCCTTTCAGGCGGTACGGCAAATCAGGTTTCGGTTAACTTCTCACCAAGTTACAATACCACTTTTAAATATGATGCCGAAGCAAAAACGTACGTTCGCTATTCATTTAACAACATAAGAAAAGACTATGTAAGCGGCGAAACGGTAACCGCAAAGAATATATTTATTCTTATGACGAATATTTCCACTTACCCTGACGGCAAGCACAGAAAAGTGGCATTAAACGGCGGCAACGGATACTATATAACAAACGGCACATACGCACCGATAAGTTGGTCTAAAGGCGATGCTTCGTCACCGATAACCTTAACCGATGCTTCAGGGAATGAATTAAAGGTAAGCGCGGGCAACTCTTGGGTTTTGTTACCCGACAGTTCGACCTCTCAACCGAGTTTTCAATAAATTTTATAAAGCCATCTATTTAAGATGGCTTTTAGTTTAGGTGATATTATGATAAACGAAAGTATAAGAAAACTTATTTGCTACGGCCTCAGTAAAGGTCTTTTTGACAAACGTGACGAAATATTTGTTACCAATTCGCTTCTTGAATGTTTAGGTGTTGACGATTATTCGTGCGATAAAGATTTTTGCGATGTTGACCTTGAAAGTACCCTTAAGGAAATTTTGGATTATGCGGTTAAAAAAGGTCTTATAAACGATACGGTCACGGAACGTGACTTATTTGATACTAAGGTAATGTCCCGACTTTTGCCGAGACCTTCCGAGGTTACGGATAAATTTTACGAACTTTATAAAGTTTCTCCGAAAGATGCTACCGATTACTATTACAAACTTTCATGCGACAGTGATTATATCCGCCGTTACAGAATTAAAAAGGATTTAAAATGGCAAACCGATACAAAGTACGGCACACTTGATATAACCGTAAATCTCTCAAAACCCGAAAAGGACCCGAAAGCGATAGCTGCGGCTAAAAATGCCGCGCAGGTAGGGTACCCTAAGTGTCTTTTATGCAAAGAGTGTGAGGGGTATGCAGGCAGAATAAATTTCCCCGCAAGGCAAAATCACCGCCTTATCCCCGTTAAAATAAACGGCAGCGATTGGTTTTTACAGTATTCGCCTTATGTTTACTACAACGAGCATTGCATAGTTTTTAACGGTGAGCATTCACCTATGGCGATAAATGCCGATACATTTAAAAAACTCACTGACTTTATATCGCAGTTCCCTCACTATTTTGTCGGCTCAAACGCGGATTTGCCTATTGTAGGCGGGTCAATACTTTCGCACGACCATTTCCAAGGCGGAAATTACACCTTTGCCATGGCAAAAGCACCTATTGAAACCGATATAAAATTTAACGGTTATGAGGATATTGCCGCAGGGATTGTAAAGTGGCCTATGTCGGTAATACGTCTTACCGCAAAGGATAAAGACCGCTTGTGCGAACTTGCAAATAAGATACTGCTCACTTGGAGAGATTACACTGATGAAACGGTAGGTATATTCGCTTACACCGATAATACACCGCATAACACTATAACTCCGATTGCAAGAAGATGCGGCGTGGATTATCAACTTGATTTGGTATTAAGAAACAACATCACCACAAAAGAGCATCCGCTCGGTGTATTCCATCCGCATTCGGAACTGCATCACATAAAGAAAGAAAACATAGGTCTTATAGAAGTTATGGGGCTTGCTGTACTACCTTCCCGCCTTAAAGACGAAATGGTTTTACTTAAAGATGCATTATTAAACGGTAAAGACATAAGCAAAATTGAAAGTATAGAAAAGCACGCCGACTGGGCGAATATGATAAAAGAAAAATACCCGTCAATAAACAAAGATAACATAGACAAAATAATAAATGACGAAATAGGTCTTGTGTTTGAAACCGTGCTTTGCCACGCGGGTGTTTTCAAGCGGGACGAAGAAGGTCATACGGCATTTATTAAATTTACGGAGAGCGTAAAATAATGTTTCCTACTGTATTTTCGCAGGTACTTATACTTTTTATTCTGATTTCTTTAGGATATATATTAACCAAATTCAATATGATAACCAAAGAGGGCGCCACTCAAATGACCGATATCGCTCTTATTGTAGTGACGCCCTGCGTGATTATAAAATCGTTTGTACGTCCGTTTGATAAAAGCGAACTTAAAGACCTTTTGCTTTGCTTCCTTATCACCGCGATTATCCATATAGGGTTTATTGCCGTATCGGCGGCAGTTTTTAATCCCAAATACTCAAAGCAGGCACGTGTTCGCCGCTTTGCCGCAATCTTTTCAAACAGCGGATTTGTGGCAATACCGTTACAACAGGCGATAATAGGCGATAACGGTGTTTTTTACGGTTCCGCGTATCTTGCGGTATTCAATGTAATTATGTGGACCTACGGTGTATACCTTATGAGCGGTGACCGAAAGTATATAAAGGGTAAGTCTTTGGTATTAAATCCTGGACTTATCGGTGTTACATTAGGGCTTATTATTTTCTTGTTTTCTATACCGCTTCCTAAAATTATTTACGATTCCGTTTCGTATGTTGCCGCTTTAAATACACCGCTTCCTATGATAATTTTAGGGTATTATCTTGCAAAGAGTAATCCGTTTAGGGTGTTAAAGAGCATACCGAATATTGTTTCGATACTGTTTAGAAACCTTTTACTTCCGCTTGCGGCAATGATTATTATGTACCTTTGCGGTATAAGAGGCACTATGCTTACCGCTCTTTCAATTTCCGTCTGCGCGCCCGCCGCTTCCGCCTGCACGATGTTCTCGGCAAAATTTGATGCCGATACTCCGCTCTCGGTAGGGCTTGTTTCTTTAAGCACCGCACTTTCACTTGTATCGGTACCGATAGTAATTACTTTAAGTATGTTGCTTGCATAAAATTGAAATCACCTCACAAAATAAGCGTGAGGTGATTTTTTATGCAACTTACAGAAAAAGAAACAGGTTTATTAAAGGATTTGAAAAAGCAGGAACAACTTTGCGCTCAAAAATATCAAAAGCACTCCCAAGCGGCAAACGATGAACAGTTACGCAATTTATTTTCGGAAATCTCGCAGACCGAAAATCATCATTTTAAAATGCTCTGCGATATTGAAAACGGCACAGTGCCTACACAAGTATCTGGCGGTACGGTAAAAGCGTTTAATGCCACTTACGGTATGGCAAGCACTCCCGAAAAGGATAATGACGAATACCTTTTAAATGACCTGCTTGCCGCAGAAAAGCACGCATCGGGACTGTATGACACCTGCATTTTTGAATTCTGCGACGAAAACGTCCGCACCGTACTGA
>JAKSQL010000050.1 GCA_024404125.1 Clostridia bacterium | reverse complement strand
TAGTGGAAATACTCCGAGCCGATATCGACCAACGGGTGACCTATTGATACGTCCGCCATATCCACAAAGGTAAGTTTGCCGTTCTGCGACATTATATTGCCCGAGTGACAGTCAACATGTATCATTTTTTGACAGTCGGGAATGGCATCTATCATTCTGTTTATACCCGCCGCCTCGTCTTCGGTAAGGTATTTTTTAAGTCCTGCCGCACACGAGTGATACTTATCGTGGATATAGGGGAACGTGACGCTTAATGAAGGTGTTGAATGGAACTTTTTAAGTTCAAAAACCGTACCGTATGCATCGCCGCAACGTACCACATCGTAAGGAATTGCGGTAGGTATGCCCGAAACAAAAGACTTTTTTGCGCTTGCGGTTTCATTGTAGATACGTTCAAGAGTTACCTTGCCTTCATATACTTTAACTACGGTTTCTTTATCAATACGGTATACTTTTGAACTAAATCCCGTACCGATTACTTTGCATTCTTCAACAGATACTTGCCGCATAATGCGTTTTGTATCGAACATTCCCGTGAATCCGGTCATATCAAGCAGTTCGTAAACATCACGCGATACGTTCACAATTGACATTTCGCAATTTTTCCCGAGTTTTAACAGTATGCGAAGTCCCGCAGAAGCAATATACTCCAAATCAGTACAGTCGATTACTGCTTTTTCGGGGGTTGTTTCGTTATATGCCTTAAAAATTTCTTCTTCAGTCTTAACAGACGTATAAGCATCTACTCTGCCCTCAAGATAAATTTTTAAAATACCGTCACTATATTCGTGTTTCACAATAAGACACTCCGTTATTTTATATATTTCTTTTTATGTAATTTACAATTATTTTCGCTATTTTCTGATGCCCCAAGTCATTCGGGTGAAGACCGTCTGTAGTGTATTTTTCTTTTACAAGCGGCAAATCGGGTTGAATTCCCAAGTCTTTATAAAGGTCAATTAACGGTAAAGAATAATACTCGGCAACCTCACGTATGGCATCTACGTAAGACTTTAAATATAAGCCGTTTGCCTTGTTTTTTGAGGTGTATTCGCCTGACCTGTGCATCGGCGTAATTACCGCTATTTCGGAATTTAAAAAGCGCTCGGTTACATCTTTAAAGAGTGTATGTAATGCACCGTAAAAGGTATCGGGAGTTCTGTCACTCATATTGCCGAAAGGTGCATCGCCGTGATCGTAATCGTTTGTGCCGCCGAAAATAAATACGTAATCGGCATCTTTATCCATAGTACCAACACGCGAACAAAAATCTCTATCGAATTTCGGCTCTTCACTCGGCTTTTGCTGACGTGCAATTCTCGTGCCTGCTATTCCGTAATTGCGGCAAAGCGCGCCCGTATAGTCGGCAACAAAATCAACGTATCCGTGCCTATTTGTTGCACAGTATCCTTCGGTAATACTGTCACCCAAAAAATTGATTTTTAAATCTTTAATGTCCATTATTCGTTCTCCTTAAGTTGCGCAAACATTTCCGCCATTGTAGGATTATTGCGGGTGAGTTTCTTTACCGTTAAATCTTCCGCTTTATTATTTGCAAGACGGAGATTGTTTTCGGAAGATAAAAGCGCCTCTTTGGTTTTTTGGAGGTGATCTATCGTTTTGTCAATTTCATCTATCGCTTTATGAAATCTCTCGCTTGCAAGATTAAAGTTGCGGGCAAACTTTTCTTTAAAATCGTTTATATCGTTTTCAAAATTGGTAATATCAATGTTTTGATTTTTGATTACTTCAAGTTCGCTTTTATAATTCAACGAATTTAAAGCGGCATTTCTGAGTATCGTAATAATCGGTATAAAAAACTGCGGACGTACAACATACATTTTATCGTACTTATATGAAACATCTACAATGCCCACGTTATAAAGGTCACTGTCGGCTTCAAGGGTTGATACCAAGACGGCATATTCGCAGTTTTTCTCGTTTCTGTCCTTATCGAGTTCCTTGAAAAAATCCTCGTTTTTATGCTTTGTAGCCGTAGTATCCATTTCGTTTTTCATCTCGAACATAATGGATATAAACTCAATACCGTCATTAGAACTTTCTTTGTAAATAAAGTCACCCTTGCTGCCCGTTCTTATATCGTTATCCTTTTCAAAATAGGCGTTTTTAAAACCGGTGGCACGCAGTTTGTTAAACTCGTTTTCGCAAAACTGTTCAAGACTTTCTCCTACCATTTTAGTGGACTGACGCGCCTTGAAATCCTTAACCCTTGCTATTTCTTCGTCTTTAAGGCCTATCTCCTGCTTGGCAATTTCGAGTTTTGATTTAAGTTCAAGTATCTCTTTTTCCTTTTCCTTTACCGCGTTATTAACCGCTATTTCGGCATTGCTTTTTTGAAGCGCCATATCGTTTTTAAGTTTTTGCACTTCGCTTTGCGCTTCAACCGCCGCAAGTTTTACTTCGGCTTCCTTTTTGCTGTTTATTTCAAGTTCGCGCCGCGAGATTTCTCTTTCAAACTCGCTGTCACGCACCTGCTTTACTATTGCGGCATAGCCCGATTCGTCTACCTTAAAAACCTCTCCGCATTTAGGGCATTTAATCTCCTGCATATCTATCCCCCTAAAAAATATTACGCACAATTTATTTTATCATATTACAATGCTTTAGTCAATCAAAGGGTTAGAAATATTTGGCAGTTGACAAACAAAATTTTTTAAATAAAGTTGTTGATTATATTTATAATATGTGTTATACTTATAAAAAGTAAATTGGAGGGATATAATTTTATGAAAAATGAAAAAATCGTATTGAACGAAAACGGTTGGACCGCTGTTCAGGATGCTGACGTTGAAAAGCACATTGTTGAAATTTCCTGTCGCTCCGAAAACGGAACTGTAGTTGAAGTACGTATCCGCCACAATGACGGTGAGGAATCCAAGGCGAAGGTTCTCTTAAACGGCAACAATGCTTTGCCTATGAGCAATGCCGATTTTGCTGATTTCTTCACTATGGGCAAACTTCAAATAAACTGATTTAAAGCGGCATTTATGCCGCTTTTTATTAAAATTTTTAGTACGGAGTGAAATATATGAAAAAAATTATTTGTACGGCAGTTGCGATAGTTTTGCTTGCGGTATCAATACCTGCATTTACCTGCTCGGCATTGTTCGGTCTTCCCTGGTTCTTCCCCAAAAAGCAGGTTGAGGAAACTCGCGTTTTAAACTATCATCCTATCGAATATACGGCTTCAATGCCGAGCAACCTTGCTTTTAAGCCCGGTCTTTTAAAGGCAGTTACGGCAACAACACTTGAAAGTGAATACAGCAGTGTTACAGCCGGTAAAGTAACAAGCATTAAAAATCAGGGTAATTACGGTTGCTGCTGGGCTTTTGCCGCAAATGCGTCGGCTGAATCTTCGCTTGTTATGCATGATAAGACCAAAGCCGATTTATCGGCTTTGCAACTTGCTTATTTCCACTATTCAAACCACATGGACCCGCTTGGCAATACCGCAGGTGACGCTACCAAAAACCTTGAAGATAATGTATTAAATCAAGGCGGAAACAGTTACTATACCATGTTCTCTCTCGCAAATTGGACCGGCGGTGCTGCCGAAAGCACTTTGCCTTACACTACTGCCAACTGCGAAAAAGCAGTAAACGGCACTATTGACAGTAAATATGCAAACGATTACGATATTGCACACTTACAGAATGCTTATCTTATTCCCTATTCTACCCAATCCAGTTCCTTAACAGCAATTAAAAATGCAGTTAAAGAATACGGCGCGGTAGCATCGTCTTTCTATTATGATAAAGCATATTATAACTCAACTTACGGCTCTTACTACACAACCGTTGAAAGCGGCAACCACGCCGTAGCAATAGTAGGTTGGAACGATAATTTCCCCGTTTCAAGATGTAGCAGCAGTGGTGCGCCTCAGCAATACGGCGCTTGGCTTGTTAAAAACAGTTGGGGCGAAGACTGGGGTACTGACGGTGACTCATCTTATGCAAACGGCGGCAAAGAGGGCTATTTCTGGCTTTCATACTATGATGCTTCACTTGCAGACAGCGAAGCGGTATTCGTATTTGATTTTGAAAGTGTAAACAACTACAAGCACAATTATCAGTATGACGGCTCTTGCGGTGTCACAACCGTAAGTTTATCAAGAAACGAAACCATTTGCGCAAATTACACCGTTAAGGGAACTACCAGCGCAAGCGAGCGCATTGATGCTGTAGGTATCGGCCTTGCTTCTACTGACGTTTCGGGTACCGTTAAGATTTACGTTGATAATGCAAGCGGTAAACTTACAAAGGGTGAACTTGTTGCTCAAACCTCATTTAAAACCTCGTATGAAGGTTTCCACACAATAAAAATACCGAACGGACCCGTTCTTAACGCAGGACAGAGTTACACCGTAGCGGTTACCGTAAATAAAGCATGCAAGGCATTTGTTGATAAGTCTTATAACGGCGGTTGGGTAGAATTTGTTGCCAACACCGCAAACGATAAAACTTATTATCTTAACTCAAGAGGAAACGAAGTCCTGACATCGGATAGCGGATACACTCTCCGCTTAAAAGCATACACTAATGACGTTAACGTGGCAGTAAATACATATACTGTAACTTATGATGCCAACGGCGGTACGAACGCTCCCGCAGCACAAACAAAAGTTGAAGGCAAAAACCTTGTTTTAGCTCAGGCGGCTCCTACAAGAGCAGGTTACGATTTCCTCGGTTGGTCTACCGATAACGGTGCAACAGTTCCCGAATACACTTACGGCTCGGTTTATACTGAAGATAAGGACATAACACTCTTTGCCGTATGGAAAAAAGCAGTACCTACCAAGGTTAATATTTCAAAATCGACCCTTAATCTCACAGTAGGCAAAAACTATGAAACCGTTACGCTTTCGACCGATTCAAAGAACGCTATTTGTAATTGGACGGTAAAGGATGCTCAAAAGACAGGAAACACATTCTCTGTAGACGGTCTTGCATTAACGCTCGGTGAGAACGGTGTATTTACGGTAATTGCAACCGATTACGTCAAGAGCCCCATAACCGTAAGATTTGTAGAAAGCAACAGCGGACTTTATGCCGACTGTACCGTAAATGTTACACAGTTTAAACTTAACGTATCCGTAACTATTACGCAAACAACAAGACGTATTCTTTTCTTCAACATTACAAGCAGCACCGCAAAGGTAAACGTTGATGCCGTAGGCGTTAACATTGTAAAAATTCAAACCTCAAGCGGTTGGTTCTGGTCAACGGGTGATACTTACAGTCCTTCATTATTCGGAAGCGTAAATTCATTCAAGATTCGCCTTACGGACGATCAGGGAAATCAGTACAACTTCCAGTATAAAAACGGCACAGTAACCGAAATTTAAGAATATTAAGCGACAAAACATCATCAGGGTACAAACGCCACATTCGAAAATTACATATAAATTCCCTGCTTGTATGATATGAGAAAAAGCAGTCCGCTGAAAAAGAAAACTTTTCAGCGGGCTGCTTCTTTTATCCAGACAAACCGGAAATTGGCAAGTTGGTTTACCGTTTGTACTTTTTGTAAATTCTTCCGTACGCTACCGGAAGAGCGGGAATGCCGAGAATGCAACCAATAACTAATATGACAGCACCGGTTTTAATGTAAAAATATCCGAGAAATGTACTTACCCAAAGCGGTACGGAAAAGCAAAGCCACATAATTGCATTCGCCCTGTTATATGACCGAATGTCTGATATTTCGTTTTCGCCTACGGTACTTCCTGACCAAAAAGACATGGGCTTTTTACTATTCCATGCATAGATTCCGATTACTGTAAAAATCATACTGCACGGTAACATTATAAGTATCCATACAATATTCCCCATGGCATTGATTCACCTCAATCAAATTCAGATTTGTGAATATATTGCATAAAACACTCAACAAACCTAAAATATTCTTATAAAGCTGCCGATTTGTTGGTCAGGATTTTTTTATTTGATTTCTTATTTGCCGAATATGTGGGCGAAATAATCGGTATTAAGCACATCAGCGCAGTATTTGATTTTATTCCTTACTATTGATTTTATACCGTCAACGTAACCGTCGGGTATCTGAACGTCAGGCGATGCGGGAGTGAAAGTAGCGGTGCTCGAAATATACGTGCCAAGGTCTGTCTTCCAATCGTAACCCGTGTTGAATACCAACGGGTCGGCATCTGAAAATACATCACGTCCCGGCATAAGTCTTGAATCAAACTCAGTTCCGAAAAGATTTGAAAGTGTAGGCAGTATATCAAGACTTGAAGTAGGTGCAGATACCACTATCGGCTTTTTGCTTTCAAGACAACCGCACCAAAGAATGAGGCGGTTATGGTCTCTTTCAAGATTGTTTTTGGGACTGAATCCGTAAAGTTCAGCAAGATACGGCATATTGCCGAGTTGGTTGCCGTTATCAAGTCCGTAAGGGAAATGGTCGGCGCCTATACAAATTACCGTATCGTTCATTTTTCCCTTTTCTTCAAGTTGCTGTAAAGTATATTCAAGCGCACGGTCAAGTTCTATATTTGCCGCAAGATAACCCTTTACGGGTTCGGAATGACTGAGGTTTTCAACAAACTGCCAGTTCTTTGCCGCCATCTTATTGCCGCTCTGCGAATAGTTATTGTGACCGCTTACCGACATATAATAAACGTTGAACTTTTCTTTATCAATATAGGTAGGCAATGTGCCCTGTAACATTTCAAGGTCACTTTGCGGCCAACAGTTTTCAACGTACTGTTCCATACCGTTGCCGTAACCCATAAAGCCATCGGAATAGCCGAGATTTATATGTGTTTTATTACGGTCATAGAACGTATAGGAGTTATTATGGAATGCCTTACCGTAATATCCGAGGCGGTTAAGTTGGTTACCCATGGTAAAATAAAGGTTATGTGTGGCGCTTTGTTTAAAAGACTTACCGCCTAACGAGGGCAAGAGTCCAAGAATATTTTGATATTCGCCGCCCGTAGTACCTGCGGAAGCAGGTTGATAATAATCGGTAAAGTTTATGCCTTTGGTTGCAAGGCGGTATAACGTAGGAGTAAGATTTTCGTCTATTGCCTCGGCACTGAATGCCTCCGCGGTAATGAAAATAAGGTTTTTATCCTTAAAAAGCCCCGTATACTCGTTTTTCTTTGAGGGGGTAAGTGAGGATACATAATCGTGAAGATTTCTTACTGTGGCATTATTTTCGTTTGCTTTAAGCGCCTCAAAGTCAATCTCCATCTTGTTATCGCCGTACTCTATCGGCTCGGCATCGGTCTCAACCGATTTCTTCTTTTTCTTTTTCTTATCAATTTCAAAAGAACTGCTGTCTTTGGATTTGAAAATAAGTCTTGAAGCATCAAGCCGCAGTCCCGTAATAAGACCAAAATTCGAAACGGCATCCTGAAAAGTATACTCTTTGTTGTACTTATCCCCTATTTTACTGCACCTTACCGAAACAAAAGCGGTAAGAAAAATAATTATTGCCAAAACACCGGC
>JAKSQL010000005.1 GCA_024404125.1 Clostridia bacterium | reverse complement strand
CTACTATTAATTTATGATAGTGTCTTTAATTTGGTGGTGGCATATTTTATAAATTAGTTGTTGAAATAATCGTTTTATACACACAATCGAATAGGTCCATTTAAATAGTTAGAAATTCTCGGTTTACATAAAACCTTATTTGCTGCTTTGTCACCTACTATGCAAAGTAATAAAAATGCTGCCGCCGATACTAAAAAAGCAAAAAAATTATACTTATTTGAATTTTTATACGGCGCGCAAATTATGGCGTTACCAAGCAAAGTGATGGCGGCAAGACATAAAAAGTGCAAACTGTAATTTCTATTTTTCACCCTTTAATACCGTCCTTATTTCGTACTCAATATCACATGCTTTAAAAACGTTTTCGTTTTTAAGCGATTGGTAAAGTTGCTTGTTTTTTCCTTTTATTCTCTCTTTAATGCCTAAAATATCCCCAATGTCACTTTGCTTCATTCTGTTTATAAGCGCGGTGCTGTTTTCTTTTATTGCCTTTCTGAATCCCTTTGTCATTTGACCGGCGGTTATATAGGTCTTGATTTTTACCGATACTCTCTCACCGTTTTTCTTAAAGGAATAGGAAGTATGGCATTTATCTATTACGGCACTTTCGTTTTTAATCTGTACTTTACCGCCCTTGTAAAAATCCTTTAAAATTGCAAAGCAAACACTTTCCTCCTCGCTCATTAAAAACGGCGCGAAAGAATATGAATACGCCGCCTGTCCAAGCAAAGAAATATTTTCGCCCTTTATCGCAAACACGGGCAAAGAGTAACTTTGCGATTTTGAATTTTTGGTTTTTTCGATTTCGTAATGACGGTTATAAAAATCTATCCCTTTTTCGTTTTTCTCGTGCTCTAAAATATGAACTATATCAAACCCCGACGCCACCGCCGAGGCACTGTTTGTTTCGAGTATCTCGCGCGGATTTTCGCAAAGCGCATAATACACCGAAAGATTTACACTTTCATCGTTTTCGGTGATACTCAAAATTTCTTCGGTATACTTTTGCTCTAAATTGCCCGAAATCAGTATTATGCTTAAATGGTCAAACGTTATGGCTTTCGGCAGTTCCGCTGATAAATTGTAAAGTGCCTGACGGCAGTTATCTCCGCTGCTTGAAAAAACTTTAACCTGCACCTTTTCGTCTGCCGATGCCTCGCTTACTATAAGGGTTTGTGCAAACACCGTAACCTTATTGCCATCAGGCGAAAATCCAAGCGCAGATACCATATACGCCCCGTTGCTTTCTTTATAGTCGGAAAATCCCGTAAAACATAAAACAAGTAAAATTACAAGTGCGATTACATATCTTTTTTTCATTTTTCGGCTTTCCTTTGCCTTTTTATATTTCGGTTGAATATGGGGCGGTTTATCATATCTTTAAATGAAAAACGTACTACCGTGTCCTTTAAGTTCTGTAGTGTGGGATTGTTTAAAGATGCAGTATAATCCACACCGTAAGAACTTACCGAAAGTATTTCGGCAAGGGTAAAAAACATAAAAATCAAAAATCCGTAAAGACCTAAAAGCGAGCAGGCAATTACGTTTATTATTCTTAAATAAAATACCGCCGATTTAAGACGCGGTATCATAAGGCCTGCTATACCGCTTAATGCTACGGCTATAAGCATAGGGGCTGAAACTATGCTTGCATCTACCGCCGCCTGACCTACTACCAATCCGCCTACTATGCTTAGCGCATGACCTAAACTTTGCGGCATTCTTACTCCCGTTTCTTTCAAGATTTCAAAAACAAGTATGAGTATCAGACACTCTATTACCGAGGGCATCGGCACTCCGCCGCGAAGACGGGAAACGGTTATTGCAAAATTAGTGGGCAAAAGTTGAAGATGGAAATTTGTAAGGGCTATAAAAAGTCCGGGGACGGCAATACTTATAAAAAAGCAAAGATATCTTAAAAGACGGTTTACGGAAGATATAAAAAAGTTAAGATAATAATCTTCGTCCGACTGAAAATTCTCCGAAAACAGATACGGTATTGTAAGCACTACGGGAGTGCCGTCTACTACTACCGCAATTCTGCCCTCAAGCAACCGCGCCGCCACTATATCGGGGCGCTCGGTAGAACCCGCTGTTTTAAAAAGAGTGAACTTTTTATCGCATATAAGTTCCGAAATATAGTTGCTGTCAAGCACACCGTCAATATCTATCTTTTCAATTCTTTGCTTTACTGTGTTGAGGGTCTTTTTATCCACAAGGCCACCTATATAGCATATAAACACCACCGTTTCGGTGCGCCTGCCCACTCTTAACATATTTACGCAAAAATCGGGAGTTAAAAGTTTTCTGCGTATCATAGCAACGTTTAAAAGAGCCGCCTCGTCAAACCCCTCACGCGGACCCTCGAGTATACGCTCGTCGTCCGGCTCGGATATTCCTCTTGTGCGCCAACCCTTTGTATTTATCAAAAGCGCCGATTTACTGTACTCTATAAGCATTACGGTATCGCCGTAGAGCATTGCGCGTATCATATCCGATACCTTTTCCTTGCATTCAACCTCGCTCGAATAAAGCACGTTTTTTGCAATTTCACTCGCAGTAAGATTACTTTTCGCATCGTAAGTAACTACCGAGCGCACTACCGAATCGTCAAGTTTAGTGCCGCTTGCCATACCGTCAAGATACAGTAAAACACATATTTGATTTGTTCCCCCGAGTGCTATTTTTCTTACCCTTAATATATCGTCATTTATAAAAACTCCTTTTAAATACTCGGTATCCTCTGATATGTCACCCGTAAGATAAGTGTTTTCATAATCGCGGGAATTCATATTTTCCAAAAAAATCACCCCGAGTTTATTATCTCGGGGTTTTATAAAAAAATACTAACTTTCACCAATTAAAAAATCATATTCCTTTGCTATGGTATACCACGTTACCGCACCTACCGCACCGTTAGAGGTAAGACCGTAAAGTTTTTGAAAAGTTTCTACCGCTCGGGCGGTTTTTGAGTCAAAGTATCCCGTTATGTCAACGCTTGGTATTGCGTTTATGTTTTCTGATATTTTTTTAAGGTAGGTTTGTAAATCTCTCACGCTTTCGCCGCTCATACCCTCACTTAACGTAAAACCGGGGTATGCCTTTGCTTTGTTGCCTGAATACCCTTCCTGCAAAGAGGAAACCGTTTCGACATAGACCTGCTTTATTTTAGTCCATGTGGCATTGTCTACTATGCCGTTCTCTGTAAGACCGTAAAGTTTTTGAAAATCTTTTACCGCGTTTTCGGTAGCAAGAGAAAATACGCCGTCAAGCGGGGAAAGATTTAAAGACGGATTAAAATACGATATTACGTTTAAGTAATACTGTAAGGTGCGCACTCCGAGCCCTGTGTTGCCAAGCCGCAGGTCTCTTGAAAAAGGCACTGCCGCTTCACTTGTGGTAATACCCTCGGAAACAAGGTCGGAAAGTCCCTTAACACCGTTATAATACTGCTTTATTTTGTACCATGTGGCTTTATCCACTACCCCCGTAGGATTAAGATTAAATATCTGCTGAAACTTTCTTACCGCGTTTTCGGTGGCAGTACCGTAGACCGCATTTTCAGGGTATATTTTAGGTATTGCGGGATAGTTATCGGATATACGGTTAAGTTCAGTTTGAATTATTTTTACGTTGTTACCCGAGTCTCCCACATTAAGCGGCTCGCCCGGGTAGGACTCAGAGCCGTCGCCGACTACGGCGGTTTCTATATTTATATCGTTCCCGTAATATCTCTTTAAAATTTCGTACGGCGTAAGACCGTTATTTGCAAGGGATACTGTTCCCCATTGGGAAAGTCCCGCGCAGGTAGAGGTAGTGCCGTTACAAAACTGTGAAAAAAGCGGAGCAATACTGCCTTGCCTTGTTATGTAATTATTGAATATTTCGTCTACTATCCTGCTTATGTTTTCAAAAACCTCGCCGTCTTTCTGATATGCCTGATCAAAACGGGTGGTATTTGTAATATCAAAATTGTATCCTCTTGAACGGTAATACTCTGTATACACCCGATTAAGCGCGTAAGAAATTATCGCGTATATATTTGCCCTTATCGCATTTTCGGGCCAGGTAGGGTATATTTCGTGAGATGCCACGTTTTTTATGTAATCGCTAAACGGCACGGTTACGTTTTCTGCCGCTTGGTCGGGAGCGCCTAAATGCACCGTAATCGTTTGCGGTACGGTAGGTCTTAAAATTTCCGCCATAAAATCACCCGAATTTATAAATTATAATCGCTGTGTTCGTTTGTTATTGTAGGACCTTTGCCGTTTGATGCTGAAATGGGAACAAGGTCTATTCTTTGAAGTGACGTAACACCTGAAAATACCGGTATATTTAGATTTATCTGTTCAACAAAACCGTTTGCCGTCACCGAAATCCCGTATTCACTGTAAACGCTTTTAGTGTTTTCGGCAGTTTGAGAATTTTCCTTGTTCGGTGCAGGTAGTAAAAACTTTTTGGTGTTTCCGCTTAAATCGGTTATATCGGAATCAATTACCGTTTGATTTCCGTTTTCTTCTTTAAACACCGTAACTACTGCACCGCTTACGGGATATAATCCTTTAAGCGCGGTAACAATAACCTCAATTTCACCGTATTCACTGCCGCTTTCCGACTTTTCGGGCTTTGCCGCAGCATACACTTTAAGCATTTCTCTTTTGTATTTTTCGATAAGTTCTTTATCCATAACACCCCTCCCGTATAAATAATATGCAAAGATGTTTATAAATATAAAAAAATACGGTGCAGTCCTATTTTGACTGCACCGTATAAGTTTTTGATTTAATAACTGTATTTTCCGTATTTGCCGTATTTGCCGTAACGCTTGATGTATTCAGAGTGCTTACGGTCGGTTTCATTTATTACCGTTCCTAAAATACGGCAACCGCTCTTTTCAAGTTGTGCTTTAACCTCTAACGCTTCTCTGCCCGTTATCTGACGATTGGCAAGTACCATAATCGCACCGTCACAAAAAGAAGCAATTACCGCGGCATCTATAACAAGACCTAACGGAGGAGAGTCTACAATTATATAATCATATTCTTCTTTAAACTCTTTAAGTATCGCTTCAAATTCACCGTTGCCTATAAGTTCTACGGGGTTGGGCGGAAAATGACCTGAAAAAATAACGTCAAAATTCTCGTACTGTGTGGAATATACCACTTCTTTTACGGTTGCAAGTTTTGAAAGCACTTCCGAAAGTCCCTTTATCTGCTCACTGTTTTGAGATTT
The DNA here is from genome assembly GCA_024404125.1 of Clostridia bacterium. Lineage (GTDB taxonomy): Bacteria > Bacillota > Clostridia > Oscillospirales > Acutalibacteraceae > UBA737. The sequence goes on along the minus strand of JAKSQL010000005.1, from coordinate 13,793 downwards.
TTTTAATATAGTGGATTTTCGCATATCCGCATCAATAAACAAAGTCTTTTTGCCGGTTTCCGCAAGACTTTTCGCAAGTTCGCTCGATACGGTGCTTTTACCCTCGTTTTCCTTACAGCTCGTAATAACGATGGACTTTATTTCACTTCCGCAAAACAGTAGATTCGTACGAAGTGTTTTATATGCTTCATTGGTTATGTAATCCCTTGTAGAAGCAGTATTGAAAGTGACCCTTTTTTTACCTGAAGCAGACGATATTACATCATTTGAATACGCATTGAATTCGCCGGCTTTGGTTTGAACATTTTCCATTTCCACGTTACCTTTCTACCTGTGATTTTTACCGTTATTATAAGGAATTGTTGCAAGAGTGCAAAGCCCCAAAATCTGCTCCGCATCCTCAGCACCGCTTATTTTATCGTTCTTATAATACATAATCGCAATATAACCCGCACATATAATCACCGCGGCTATAAATCCGTATGCTGCATATTGCAATGCCGACTTACCGGACGGTGAAGCGGGCATACTTGCGCCGTCTATCACCTTAACCCAGTCAATACCCAAAAGTTCAACTATTTTTTCTTTTGATACGTCACATATCTTATCGGCTATTCGCTTAGAGGTCATAGCATCGTCGGTAGTAACTATTATTCTTATGAAACGTGTATCTTCGTTGGCAACAACACTTACGTTCCTTCTTAACTGACTGTATCCGTAAGGCAGGTTGAGTTGCCTGTTTACCTCGTCAAGCACTGCTCTGTCCAAAATAAGTTCGCTGCAATCCTGTGTAAGCAGGGTGGAAATCTGAAGTTCCGCCGTACTTATCTTCTGATCTTGCGAGGTTGCCTGATTTTTAACGTATATCTTTGCTTCCGAAGAATACATTGGAGTTACCATAAAGAGAGAGTAACCAAGCGAAAGCAGTATGCAAACCGCAAGGTTTATTCCTATGAAAATAGTGTGACGGAAAATTTCCTAAATTACCTTTTTTGCGGAATCACCGCCGTTATATGTTATCGAGTTATTGTTATCCACAATATTCCCCCATAATAGTCAGTATACCTATATAATATCATTCCTTACATATTCTGTCAAGCAAATAAACAAAACAAATATTTACAAAATTTCAAAAAAATGCTTGACATAGTTGCTTTTTTACTTTATAATACTTTTGTTGCAAAACCAAAGACAGTAGGTGACCTTTCCGGTCGTAAGTTTTACGCCTACCGAGGTGAGCGTTAATATGATTTTTCATATCCGCCCATTGTCTTTGGGCGGATATTTTTATTCGCCTATCTTTTTTCGGAGGTGAAAAAATTGCCTAACGCAAAAGTTTTAGAGCAAAAGAAACAAATCGTAGCAGAAGTAGCGGAAAAAGTTAAGAACTCGGTTGCAGGTGTTATCGTTGATTATACCGGTACATCGGTTTCTGACGATACGGCACTCCGTAAAGAATTACGCGAAGCCGGTATTGATTACTTCGTTGTAAAGAATACTTTGCTCGGCCGTGCGCTTGAGGGTACAGACCTTGAAGGCATTAAAGAAGTTCTTGAAGGAACTACCGCTATTGCCATTTCAAATGAAGACCACACCGCAGCCGCAAGAATTCTTTCGAAATTTGCAGGCAGCCACGAAAGTTTCAAGATTAAAGCAGGTTACCTTGACGGTAAGCAGATTGACCTTGCAACAATCGATTCTCTTGCAAAATTGCCTACAAGGGAAGTTCTCCTTGCAACAGTTGTCGGAGCTTTCCAGGCACCTATCGCCGCGTTTGCACGCGCAGTACAAGCGATAGTTGATAAAAACGGCTCTGCACCCGAAGCGGCAGAATAATTATTGAATTTAAAAAACTTATATTAAATTGGAGGAAAATAAAATGGCATCTGAAAAGATTACAGCAATGATTGAAGAACTTAAAGCACTTTCAGTTCTTGAGTTATCAGAACTCGTTAAAGCAGTAGAAGAGGAATTTGGCGTATCCGCAGCAGCAGCGGTTGCAGTTGCAGCTCCCGCAGCAGGCGGCGAAGCAGCAGCTGAAGAGAAGAGCGAATTTGAGGTTGTACTCAAAGAGGCAGGCGCAGAGAAGATTAAGGTTATCAAAGCAGTTCGCGAGATTACCGGTCTTGGCCTTGCCGATGCAAAAGCACTTGTTGACGGTGCTCCCAAAACTCTTAAAGAGAGCGCTTCTAAAGAAGAGGCAGAAGAAATCAAAGCTAAACTTGCAGAAGCAGGCGCTACTGTTGAGCTTAAGTAATTTTTACTTAAAAGTTAACGGCTCTTACCAATCGGTAAGAGCCGTTTTTTTACCTTATAAAAACCAAAGGCGGCAATTTGAGCTGTTTATCCTTAACCGGACGCGCCCAAATGCCGCCTTTATAGTTTTAATTACGCACCGAACTTTGCAACATTGAGCTTTATTCCGGGGCCCATGGTTGTAGCAACGGTACAAGATTTGATATACTGACCTTTTGTCGCGGCAGGTTTTGCCTTTACGATAGCGCTCATCAAAGTATCAAGATTTTCTTTGAGTTTATCTGCGCCGAAAGAAACCTTACCAATGGGGCAGTGTATAATGTTGGTCTTATCAAGACGGTACTCAATTTTACCTGCTTTTGCTTCGGTAACTGCCTTAGCAACATCAGGAGTAACGGTACCTGCTTTAGGAGTAGGCATAAGTCCGCGCGGACCTAAAACTTTACCTAAACGGCCAACCAATCCCATCATATCGGGCGTTGCGATTACAACGTCAAAATCAAGCCAGTTTTCGTTCTGAATTTTGGCAACGAGTTCCTCGGCACCTACGTAATCAGAACCTGCGGCTTTTGCCGCTTCTGCTTTATCATCTTTAGCAAGAACTAAAGTTCTTACGGTTTTACCGGTACCGTTCGGCAATACTACCGCACCTCTGACCTGCTGGTCAGCGTGACGGGAGTCAACACCCAAACGTACGTGAACCTCAACCGTTTCATCAAATTTTGCAGTGCCCGTCTTAACCGCAACGGCTACGGCTTCATCAACGTCGTAAAACTTACCTGCTTCGATAAGTTTAGCGCCGTCATTATACTTTTTACCGTGTTTCATAATTTACCTCCCAATAAGTGGTTAAATCGGAATTATCCTCCCACGAGAGAGAATCAATCGACTACTTCGATACCCATACTGCGTGCGGTACCGGCTATCATACTCATAGCGCTTTCGATACTTGACGCGTTAAGGTCGGGCATCTTGGTTTCTGCGATTTTTCTTACTTGCTCGCTTGTAATCTTGGCAACCTTAGTTTTGTTAGGTGTGCCTGATGCGGTCTCAATGCCGCATGCTTTCTTAATAAGAACGGCAGCGGGCGGAGTTTTAGTGATGAAAGTGAACGAACGGTCTGCATAAACGGTAATAACAACCGGTATTAAAAGGCCACCGTCATTCTTTGTTTTTTCATTAAACGCCTTGGTGAACTCCATAATGTTCACACCGTACTGACCGAGTGCAGGGCCAACCGGGGGAGCCGGTGTGGCTTTGCCGGCAGGAATCTGCAATTTAATGTAACCTGTAATTTTCTGAGCCATTATAAATAGCACCTCCATTATTCGTGGTAACCGTGTTTTTAACACTTGGCGGAGCGCTCATATACACGCCCCTCCCACCGTGACAGCAAGTTTTATTTTTGCGGACGGTTTACCTTTGCCGCAAAACAACGTTACTGCCGGAAGTTAATAAGCATTATTTTTGCATATTAACCTTAGTCCGCAAGTGAAATCTGATCAAGTTCAAGTTCAACCGGAGTTTCTCTTCCGAACATAGAAAGTACAACACAAACATTATTGTTTGCCGCGTCAATAGTTTTAACAACGCCGTTGTAGCCTTCAAGCGGTCCGCTGATGATTTTAACGTTATCACCTTCGGCATAAGAGACCTCAACGCTGTGCTTTTCAACGCCTAACGCCGCTACTTCGCTTTCGGTGAGCGGTACGGGTTTTGACGCAGGGCCTACAAAGCCCGTGCATCCGCGAATATTGCGTACTACGTACCAACTGTCATCAGTAACTATCATTTTGATAAGAACGTAACCGGGGAAAATTTTTCTCTCGATTTCTTTTTTCTTATCGTCTTTAATTTCGGTAACGATTTCGGTAGGAATTTTAATATCCTGAATTAAATCCTGCATACCGCGGCTTTCCACCATAGTGGCAAGGTCGCTCGCAACCTTGTTTTCGTATCCCGAATAGGTATGAACTACATACCATTTTGCTTCGCTCGATTCAGACATCTTAACCCTCCTTACGATTTAAGGCCGAGTATAAGGTCAAGCAACTTACCGAGACCGAAATCGGCAGCCCAGATAAGTATACCGACAAGCAAACACATAAGCAAAACTATGCCGGTGTTCTTAACAATGTCTTTAAGACCGGGCCAAACGATTTTCTTGACTTCGCTCTTGTAATCGCGTAAGAAAGAAATCAAACGCTTAATGATTGTTTTCTTCGCACCCTTTGATTCGCTGACTTCTATCATATCGTCAATAAAGAGATATGCGATTGCGAATGCGGTGAAGACAAACAGAGCGATTGCAGTAAGCAAAACAAAGTTTGAATAGGTTATCGAACTTACGCCTTCAAGCGGACGTTTATCGACAAATTTTTCCGGTTTGCTGAGTGCTATAACCAACATATATATGCCGGAAGCAAGTGAAAATACCGGAGCCGCATAGCGAAGTTTCTTTGATTTGAAAGAAAAACCGCTTAACGCCGTACCTATTACAGTAAGCCAGAAGCAGAAAAGAATATCTGCCGATTTGGCAAGACCGTATTTGCCGCCGCCGAATCCCAACTGCGCGCCGATAAAGGATATCGACTCACCGTTTGATACAACTGTTGCAAACTCGGTAAAGAAAAGGACGAGCGATGCAAGTCCGAAGACAATTGCGAGAATCTGACAAATTTTGTTGACAGTCTTCATTATCCGTCCTCCTTACTTTGTTTCCTTGTGCAAGGTGTGCTTTCTGCAGAACCTGCAATACTTGTTCATTTCAAGTCTGTCAGGATCGTTTTTCTTGTTTTTCATCGTGTTGTAATTGCGTTGCTTGCATTCTGAGCAAGCGAGTGTAATTTTTACTCTCATAACGGCACCTCCCGCTTTACGGAAAATATTTTTTGCCTGTTTTAAACAGGTAACGCCTCCCTCATTACGAAAGACACTTTTAATTGTACCGTTGTCGCATATTTTGCGATAAACGGAAAGCACTATACAACATAAAGTGTATCCGCGTAAAGTAGGCCTTTTTTATAGAAAAAAGGGCCTCACAGAGGTAGTAAGATTATACCACAACTACCCTGCAAGGTCAAGCATTTTTTTAGTTTTTACTTGTGATAACTTCCGCCTTCGTTTATCTTAAATGCCCTGTAAATCTGTTCAAGTGCCATAACCTTAAACAGTTTATGCGGAAAGGTCATATCAGAAAGCGAAAGTTTTAAATTTGCTTTTTGTTTGATGCTCTCACAAAGCCCGTAAGAACTGCCGATTATAAAGCAAATATGAGCGCCCGTGTTTTCACAGTCTTTAACCGTTTTTGCAAACTGCTCGCTGCTCATTTTTTTGCCTTCTATGCAAAACGGCACAGTATATGCCCCTTTAGGTATTGCCTTTTGTATCGCCGCCGCTTCTTTTTCAAGCGCCGCTTTTATAAGACTTTCGCTCGGTGCATCGGGTAAACTTTGAGGGCAAAGTTCAATAATTTTAAGGTCACAGTATTTTGAAAGCCGCTTTTCATATTCTGTTGCGGCATCCGTAAAATACTTTTCTTTGAGTTTCCCGAGCGATATGAGAGTTATCTTCATCATATAGCCGTTACCCCGTTATTCTCGGGCTTTGCAACGCTTAGTATATAATCTATGTTCCTCTCGGCGCCTATATCAAGCAATGCCGCTTTTGAGCAGGAAAGCGCAAGCGCGGGCATATTGTTGTTTTTACTTAAATGCCCTAAAATAAACCGCGTTGTGCCGCTATTTAAAAGTTTTGTAAGTTGTACCGCGCAGGATACGTTTGAAAGATGTCCCTTATCGGAAAGTATGCGCAGTTTAAGGGCGGGCGGATATGGGCCTCGATTTAACATATCCACATCGTGATTTGACTCCATAAGCACCGCATCACTCCCGCTTAAAGCGGTTTCTATCTCTTTTGTTACTATTCCCGTATCGGTACATACGGATATCTTCTGACCGTTTGACAGATTTAACGAATATCCGCTTGAGCCCTCACAGTCGTGACTCGTGGCAAATCTTATAACCTCTATTTCGCCTAAATCTGCCTTACTGTCTTTAAGTTCAAAAAGGGGGATATCGGCAGATATGTATTTATTCGAAACCAATGTATTGTAGGTTTCCTTACTTGCTATAAGTTTTGCACCCGTTCGCTTTATAAGGGTATTAAGCCCTTTTATATGGTCGCTGTGCTCGTGCGTTACGGCAACCGCGTCTATTTTCTCAATATCCGCCCCGATGCTTTCAAGCGCCTGTGCAATGGATTTATATGGCATACCGGCATCTATAAGCAAATTTACGCCTTTATGCGCTATATAGGTGCAGTTTCCGCTCGATCCGCTGAAAAGAGGGCATATTTTTGCCATATATTTCCCTTCTTTCTAAAATTAAAGCGACAAAGAATTTTGTCGCTTTATACTCTTACCTTATGCTTGTTTTAAGTTTGAACTCGGCTTGGGCACAACAACTCTTTTTATTTGAGCGCCAAGTGCCGAAAGTTTTTCGGTCAGTCTTTCGTAACCTCTGTCAATATGGTCTATCTCGGTTATTTCGGTAATGCCCGATGCCATAAGGCCTGCTATGACCATAGCCGCTCCGGCTCTTAAATCCACCGCTTTTACAGGTGCGCCCTTTAAGCCCTTTACACCGGTTATTACCGCCATCTTACCGTCAACCTGAATATCAGCACCCATAAGGGTTAATTGGTCAACGTATCTGAAACGGTTATCCCATACACCTTCGGTAATAATACTTGTCCCCTCGGCTATCGCCAAAAAGGTCGCTATTTGCGGTTGCATATCGGTAGGAAATCCGGGATGCGGCATTGTTTGTATATTGCACTTTTTAGGCGGTTTTTTCATACTTACCCTTATCGCCTCGTCATACTCATTAACGGTTGCACCCGCTTCTACGAGTTTTGCAATTATCGATTCAAGGTGCTTTGGTGTAACGTTTTCCACCAAAACATCTCCGCCCGTTGCGGCGGCGGCTACCATATAAGTGCCTGCTTCTATCTGGTCGGGTATTATACTGTACACCGTACCGTGAAGATTTTCAACACCTCTGATTTTGATAACACCCGTACCTGCGCCCATAATGTTTGCGCCCATAGAGTTTAAGAAGTTTGCAAGGTCAACTATATGCGGTTCTCTTGCCGCATTCTCTATTACCGTAAGACCTTTTGCCTTAACTGCGGCGAGCATAATATTTATCGTGGCTCCGACCGATACTTTATCAAGATATACGGAACTGCCGTAAAGAGCTTTTGCCTTGGCATCAACCATACCGCTTTCGATAATTACCTTCGCACCGAGTGCTTCAAAACCTTTTATATGCTGGTCAATAGGTCTTACACCGAAATCACAACCGCCGGGAGGCGCAACTCGTGCGTGATGCGTTCTGCCGAGTAACGCGCCCAAAAAGTAACTTGAAGCGCGCATACCCTCTGCCATTTCTTTTGTGACAACGTAGGACTTTACCGGTCTCGGATCTATAACAACACTCGATTTGTTTATGGCTTTTATATCCGCACCGAGTGCGCTCATTGACTTTAAAATTGTAGAAACATCGGATATCTCGGGCAGATTTTCAACCGTGCACGGACTGTCCGACAAAAGTACGGCGGGGAGTATTGCTACCGCGGCATTTTTTGCGCCGCTTATTTTTACGGTTCCTTTAAGGGCATTGCCGCCGTTTATTACAAACTTTTCCAATACTTCCGCCTCCTGTCACTTAAAATTACATTATAAAAATAGTATTGCCTGAAAATCCGATAAAATATCAGTTATTATTATCGGGACCGTTTTTTGTTTCGGTTTCACCGAAATAAAAGGTCATATCGTCCTCTTTTTCGTATCTCGACGTTGAATTTTTGTGATGCGAATGCTTTGATTTGAGATTTTTCATTTTAAACATATCAATGATAAACACGTAAATGAAAATTGCCGAAACAAAATATATTACGGCATTTGAAAGACTTACCTTTAAATAATTCTGCTCGGTAAGCAGTCCGCTCACTATCGGCGGAACTACAAAAATCATATTAAGCGAAAATGCACACAAGCCACTTGTTAAAACCTTTTTATAAATGTATTTAGTATCAATATGATTTGCAACCTTTGCAAACTCAAACATAAATATAAGGGTCGCACAGTCGGCAAACATCATAAATATTATATCACCCGTAAGCGATATTCTTGAAATCGTTACGAAAGAACAAATTATTTTGAAAACGTAAAAAAGTGTAGGTGCCGCAAAAAGTAAACTCGGTAATTTGCAGTGAGCGACTGCACAAACACCGTATGCAAAAAAGAAAATAATCGCAATTACTCCCAAAACGTCAAGCATTCTTACCTGCCATGCAGGAACGTTTGCCGCCACGGTCATATTAAGCAAATCAAAAATTACCGATATTCCCATAACTACCGACACTATACCCATAGTGACCGACGCTTTCGGTAAATTTGTGGGGTTGCGCTTTACGGTTGCCGCAACAAACACCATTACGCCCACGCCTATGAATATTGCCGAAGTCATAAAAATACCGATATCTTTATACTCCTTTATATAAAAGCCGTTGCTTTGATCAACGGTGAACATAAGTTGTAACGTTCTAATTACAACACATGCTGCGGTAACAAGCCACGATACCGTAAGAATATGTCTGTACCTCATTAACAGCACCTTCAAAACATAAATTGCGGACAAATGTCATACATATACATTGTATATAAAACGGAAGAAAATGTCAATAGTTTTAAGGAGGGTATATTTACTATGAAAAGTGTTTTTTTATGCGTGGCTACGGTTATGATTTCGGTGTTGCTTATACCGCTTGGCGCTTTAAAGAGCGAAACAGCGGTTATTAAGACCTCCGCAAAGCCCGAAACGGCAGAAACCCTGACCGTAAAAAAGGCGGCAAAAGTGTACGAAAGTTTTAAAGTTTTGATTATAAAAACTCAAAAAATCGAAACCGTATCCGCAAAAGATTATCTCTTCGGGTGCGTTGCAAGTGAAATGCCGCTTTCTTATTCCGATGAAGCCCTTAAAGCGCAAACCGTCGCCGCTTATACCTATGCTTGCAGAAAAAAACAAACATCTAAAAACGAATATGACCTTACCGACAGTCCCGACACAGACCAATGCTATACCCCAAAAGCCGATTTGCTGAAAAAATGGGGTCTGGATGCCGAAAGCAACTCAAAACGGCTTGATGAAATCATAGACTCGGTGTACGGCAGGGTGCTTACCTATGACGGCTCGCTTGCACTTACCTGCTATCACGCGATATCCTCAGGCAAAACCGAAGACTGCGAAAACGTATGGGGTAAAAAACTGCCGTATCTTATATCGGTAGACAGCTCCTATGATAAGCTTTCCGAGAACTACCTTACTACGCTTACCGTGACTGCCGACGAAGTAAAAGAAAAACTTTCGGGTTTAAAGAATGCCGAAGGAGAAGCGGAAAACTGGTTTTCTTCTCCTGTAACAACAGATGCCCTTACGGTAAAAAGCATAACGTTTTGCAATAAAACACTTACGGGCTTTGAAATTCAAAAAGCGTTCGGACTTAAATCCGCCTGCTTTGAGGTTTCTTATTTTGAGGGTAACTTTACATTCACGGTAAAGGGTAGCGGTCACGGAGTGGGTATGAGCCAGAACGGTGCAAATTATATGGCAAAGCAGGGCAGTCATTTTGACGAGATACTGCTCCACTATTACCCGAATTGCAAAATAGCGGAATAAATTAAAGATGTAAAAAAGCGGTGGCGTAAAAAACTACGTCACCGCTTTTAAAATTATTCCAAAATATAAATGTCAACGTTTCTTCTGCCGAATTTCGCGCACTCTTCTTGCGTATCCATAAATAAGTCTACCTTGTTGCTTGAAGCAGCACCCGTATCCGCCGCCACCGCATAACCGTAAACTGTCTTACCGTCGTGTGTTACGATATACATTTTAGTGCCGTAGGGTATATATTTGGTATTTACCGCAATATATCCGGGTTGCGGTTTAACTCCGGTAGCGCAATTACGTCCCGTATGGGTATAGGCGGTTGCCTTAACCGTAATTTTTTCTTTATAATCAACCGGTACACCTTTTGCATTAAGTTTAATCGGACTTGCGGGTTTTAAGGTTGAAATGCACTTGACCTTATCACTTGTCGTAACAACAATAAAGTCTTTCGGGTCCGCCGTGCCTATAAGTTTTTTCGCGTTCACGGGTTTTGATACAACGCTCCTGCCCGTTTCATCTCTGCTTACGGAAACGCCGTCCACCCATTTTTCGGTATAGTATACTCGCTCTGTACCTTTTTTGCCCTCTCTGAGCATTTTAATGCCTACTTTTCGGTCATCGGTAACCGTTTCGGTTTTAAAAGGTATTTCGATATCGTAACTGCCGCTTGTATACTGTATGCTTACGTATTTGATATCCGCCGACTTTTTAAGAAAAGTATCCGCCGCAGGCGATACCTCATCGTGTTCGGTAATTGTAACACCCAAATTATGCAGTATATCTTTTACCGTTGACGGTATGGTATAAACTTCAACCGTTTCGCCCTTTATCGTTACGTTTACCGGAAAAGTATATTCCAATCTGATATTTGTAACTCTGCCTTTTCTGACGGTGCTCATTATCTGATACTTATCCGATTTAAGTTGTGCGAGATTTAAAGCATTATCAATATCACTTGATATCGAATAAATTACGTAAACGCTTTTACCGTCAGATATGTTGAATGTCTTTTTCGATACCTTTAAAACAATTGACGAAGCTACCATTGCTACTATGAGAAATAAAACAAGAAAACTTCTGCTTCGAAATGCCAACCGTAATTTTTTAAATATTACGGTACGTGCCGATCTACGAATTTTAGTCATTAAATTCTCCTTTGTTTTGCTAAACGTTAACGCTTTTGCTAAACGTGTGTATTATATTCGCTTTTTTTAACTGTGTCAAAATGTATTAAGACGCCGATTTTGTTTAATTTGCACAAAAAGCAGGCACTTTAAAAAGGTTACATTTTTGTAACCACTGTTTTTTTGGAAATAACTGTCATCAAATGGGAAATAGGTTGTGCAACCTAACAGTTTTTACCATTTACCATTATTAACCAAATTTACGGATCTTATACATTTATATAATATATACAGTAAGGGCGTCACGCATTGGCAGTCAAACCTATGCGTAACGCCCTTTTATTACTGCTTTTTTATAAGAAACCAAAGTATTGCCATTACCTGCAAAACCGCTGCTACCGAAAACACCGTCCCCGGTTTTTGAAGGGAGAGTATATAATCGGTTATCGCGTATATGCATCCTGCACTGCTCCATATAAGAGCCGAAACCGAAACAAGCCGCCAAAATCTGTTCCACCACAGTGAACAAAAGACCACCGCCACAACAGCGCAGGCAGGCAAAGCGCAGACAAAATTTATAGGTAAGAGTTTAAGTGTTACAAAACAAACGGTTGCCGCAAGCCACACAATGCACATTGAAAGCGCCGTAATAATTATTCGATTTTGACGTTTTACCGGCTTTTTTTGCACCTTTGTGCCGAGCATACAGTCTACCGTAACGCCGAAAAGTTCCGCTATCTGTGTCAATATATATACGTCCGGCAAACTTTCTCCCCGTTCCCATTTTGAAACTGCCTTATCCGAATAGTTTAGTTTTTCGGCAAGGTCGAGCTGTGTAAGCCCCGACTGCTTTCTGTAAAAGACAAGATTTTTTGCTATATTCTCTTTAAGTTCGTCTTGAGATATAAGCATTACGTTCTTCCTTTCATAATAATTTAGCGGCTTTATTTAAAAAGGTTGATTACCGTTCTGTTTTTTGAGTTCGCATATTCTAACGTCTTTGCGGTGCCGCCCGATTTACCGTCAAACCAAGTAACGATATAGTCACTGTTATCGACTATAAAGCGGTTTCGTCTATAGTAGCAACCTCCGTAATATTTATCCGAAACAAGCACCGTTTTATCCGCTTTTGAAAGAATTTCGCAGTATCTTTCTTTCCACTCTTTCGGATATTTTTCCGCCTGCTCTATAAACGGAACGGCGCAAATAAGACTTATTGAAGCGTCCTTATACGCGCTTTTTAAAAGCAGTACCGTATCTACGGCTATTATATCAAACCCCATAGCCATTCCGCTTATAAAGGTAAAACATTCGTCCTGCGGAAGTGAAAATACAACATTTGTAAGCGCATTTTCAAATTTAATATATTCGGATGAACTTTTTTCAAGCGGAAAAGGGAACTTTTGCGGTCTGTACCCCGTAAATCCGCAACACTTAAAATTATCTGCCATGGTTTGCCTCCTGATAACGTGTATAATTTTATCATAAAAAGCTGTCTTTGTAAATTTATTTTTATGCTTGCTTGACAATATTTTATATATGGCTTATTATTTATATATATTGTAAAGGGCGGTGTTTTTTACGGACAGTATAGATTTAAAAATCATAACTTTGCTTCAAAAGAATGCACGCATTCCGCTTAAAGAACTTGCAAGCGAAGTGTTTTTATCTTCGCCTGCCGCTGCCGCGAGAATAGAGCGACTTCAAAAAGAAGGCGTTATTTCGGGATACGAGGCAAAAATAGATTTAAAGGCAGTGGGAATGCCCATTACCGCGTTTATAAATCTTGACCTTGACCCAAAACAAAAGCCGACCTTTTACCCGTTTGTTTGCTCACACCCGAATGTGCTTGAATGCAACTGTGTAACGGGCAGATATTCGCAACTTATAAAGGTCGCGTTTCAAAGCACAGAGGCGCTTGATGCGTTTATAGGCGAACTCAATAATTTCGGTCATACCGAAACCCAAATTGCCTTTTCGTCGCCAAAGCCCCCTACACCCATAGGAATAGAAGAAATAAGAACAAAAAAATAAGGCGGGAGACCGCCTTATTTTTATATCAAAATTTCTTCAAGTGACCTTTTGGGAACGTAATGAACACCGTCTTTACGGTAATACTTTATATCACCGTTACAGTCGGTTATTACGGGTTGTTCTTTCGGTTTTCCCACCGCAAGCACCAACATAATTTTATACTTTTCGTCTATACCGAGTTTTTCTTTAATCGGTTTTTCCGAAAAAGAAGTAAGCATACAACATCCAAGCCCCGCTTCTTTCGCTTTAAGCGCCATACTTTGAGATGCTATACCGGTATCTATCGCGAACTGACGGTCATTACCTGAAATGCCGGTATCAAGACATACTATTATGAAAGCCCCACACTCGTTATTTTGAGCCGGTACGGCAGCGCCTTTAATATACCCTGCCCACTTTACGTTTTCAAATACCGTCTGTGCCTGTGCTTTATCATATACCAAGCGGTATTTAAGCGCCTGCATATTCGCACTTGAAGCGCAAAAACGGGTAATTTCAACCATATCCTCAAGTTCTTTTTTGCTTACCGGATAATTACGGTCAAATTCCCTTATACTGCGGTTTTCTTTTAACAGTTCATTTATCATTTCAAGCACCTTCCCATATAGATTATACATATTTATATTTTTTCGTCAAGTAAAGCATT
>JAKSQL010000049.1 GCA_024404125.1 Clostridia bacterium | reverse complement strand
AAGGAAATTGAAGCATTCACAGAACGATAAATCATAATTTGCGGAGATGGAAATATGAAACCAGATCCAAATAAGAAACATCCGATTCCGGGTTATGAAAAAGAAATATATGTGAAACCGACAATCTCCAATACTAACATCATAGTCGGCGATTTTACCTATATTGCTGATTCCGAATTTGAAAGCCACGTAACGAATTTCTATCCGTGGAGCAGAGACAAACTGATTATCGGTAAGTTCTGTCAAATTGCTGCCGGAGTTGAGTTTATGATGAATGACGCCAACCATCAGATGAGTGCTGTATCGACATTCCCGTTTTATACACTTGAAGGTTGGAATATGGAATCTCCAAAGGCAGAGGATATGCCGTATAAAGGAGATACCGTCATTGGAAACGACGTGTGGATTGGGAAGAATGCAGTGATACTTCCCGGCGTTCATATCGGTGATGGTGCTATTATCGGTGCCAACAGTGTTGTCGGAAGCGAAGTTGAGCCGTACACTATCGTTGTAGGAAATCCTGCAAAGTCAATTCGAAAAAGATTTGACGACGAACTGATTGATTTATTGGAAAAATTCAAATGGTGGGATATGGATATTGATACGATCAACAGTCTTATCCCTCTCATTACAAGCAGCGACCTTGAAAACGTCAAGGCGGAACTGAAGAATAGAACTAATCGATAAATCCCGGTTTGTCGAGCTAAAAAGAAATAACCCGCTGAAAAGGAAAATCTTTTTCAGCGGGTATCTTTGTCTCATACCATAGCAAGCAGGGAAATTATATATAATTTCCGAGTGATGTTTGCCCTGTCGGGCAAGTGATGTTATGCCTTGCGGCATAGTGATGTTTTTGCTTTGCAAAAGTGATGTGATGTATTCCACCCACGCCCGCAGGCACATCACTCGCCGGAGGCGAACATCACGCACGAAGTGCACATCACATTCAACGCAGTGGAATACATCGTTTTCGGCGCGTGACTGTAATGCTTCAAAAAAATCCTTATGGGCACGCGCCGAATCCCACCCCGAGTTTTTTATGTTATCCGTCTTTCCTTATAAAACTGAAATCTATATACCCGCCCGAATTATCAAGGTATAATTCTTTTAAAGTATCAAGATACGCAATGTTTGTGTTTTCATAGAAAAGCGGTTTTATGTTCTTTTTTGAAAGTATGCTTTCCGCATTGTAAGAAGAAACATCAAACGGAAAGTCGCCGTAGTTTGCAAAATATTCCACCATACTGCCGCTTTTACATTCTACGGGGAAAATTGCGAACTGCAAGGTCTTGCTTTTAAGTTGCAATAGCAGGTCTTCTTTGCTTTCGGCGGTAATGTTTACAAACGCACTTAAATTCTGCTGCCAATGACCTACTATATCCTTAACGGCATCACTCACTGCACCGTTATCGTAATAGTAAAGTGTGGCAGGAGGAAATTTTCCGTTTTCCATCAAGGAAACCTCGGCGGAAAACCGTGCCTTTGCGGCAGAAAGATTATACCCTATAATACCGCCACTTGCGACCTTGCCCAAAAATTCGGGGAAAAGTGAATCCGCACGTTTAAAGCCGCTGTTTAAAGAGCCCTTAAAAACGTCATAATCGGTGCTCATTAAAAAACTTTGTTTAACTGCATCTGAGTATTCGTCCCCTATCGTTAAAACCCAACATATATTCGCAAAAGACTTGATTTTAATTTTTTTAATGTCTGCCTTTTCTATAATGTCATTTCCTATAAAAGATATATCGGCACTCTCTTTTTTAAGTACCTCAATCGCACTCTTCTCTTTATCGCATGATAAAAATGCAGAGCCGTTTTCGCAGACAAAATCGCCGTGATATTCGGCATTCTTATACAGTCTTATCCCGAAATCTTCGGTATTCCACTTGCCTAAATAGTAACTGCCGTTACAAAGCACATACTCTCTTGAAAGACCGTACTTGCCTACACTTTTTTCAAAAAATTCTTCGTTGCATGGCATACACAGCGCACTTGTAAGGGTATCAAAAAAATTTTTATCTTCCTTAATTAAAGTGACTTTAAAGGTGCTTTTGTTCTCTGCAACCGCACCGAGAGTAGTTACATCGGCTCCGTTTTTATAAATGTTCTCGGCATTCTTTATTGCAAAGAGTTTTGAAACGCACGGTGCCCCCGTAGACCGTAAGACCGCTCGGCGGAATGCAAATTCAAAATCGTAAGCCGTAAGTTTCGTCCCGTCAAAATAAACGGCGTTATCTTTAATATTAAAGGTGTATGTAAGTCCGTTTTGCTCATAACTTTCACAAACACCGCAAACTATTTTGCCCGTTTTGTCTTTGCGTAAAAGTCCCTCAAATATATTCCTTACAACCATAAGTTCGCTTACACTGCTTGCAGTTTGAGGGTCTAAATTTTTAGGTATATCGGGGAGATTAACATAAATGCGCGCATTGTTGCTTTTGCTTTCGCATCCGCAAAGGCAAAGTAAAACCACTGCCGCCAAAATAAGCGCAACCGCCCTTTTTATACGGTACATATTCTCCCCTCCCTAACTTATAATAATTATACAATAGCAAATTCTCTTTTTCAACAACAATTTATGTAAAGAAAAAAACTTGACAGCGCACAGTATATGTGTTATAATCAACGACTGTAAAGAAAATAACTTTACAGACAAACTTCAAAGGGCGTGTATGTATGGAAAAAAACTTATATATCGGCGCACTACTTGAGGTTTACGGGCAATTTTTAAGCGAGAAGCAGAGAGAACTTACCTATCATTATTATAATGACGATTTGTCGCTTTCGGAAATTGCCGAGAACGAGGGCATTACAAGGCAGGGTGTCCGCGATATTATAAAGCGTGCGGAAACAACCCTTTTTGATATGGAGAAAAACTGCGGTTACCTATCAAAATTTACCGAACTTAAAATGCTTAAAGGCGAATACGAAAGCGGAAAAGAAGCCGCTTTAGGTGAAATACTCGAAATTATAGATACTTTATAGAAAGGGTGAGAATATGGCTTTTGATAACCTTACTGATAAACTTACCGGTGTATTTAAAAAGTTGCGCAATCGCGGCAAGCTTTCGGAAAGTGACGTAAAGGAAGCCATGCGCGAAGTACGTCTTGCCCTGCTTGAAGCCGACGTTAACTATAAAGTGGCAAAAGATTTTACAAATACGGTTACCGAAAAGTGTATCGGTGAAAACGTACTCGAAAGTCTTACGGCGGCGCAAACGGTTGTAAAAATTGTTAAAGAAGAACTTACCGCTCTTATGGGAAGTGAATTTGCGCGTCTTAATACCGCATCAAAAATACCTACGGTTATTATGATGTGCGGTTTGCAGGGTTCGGGTAAAACAACCCACAGTGCGAAACTCGCAAAGTATTTAAGAGCAAAGGGACACAGACCTATGCTTGTTGCCTGCGATATTTACCGTCCTGCCGCAATAGAACAGTTAAAGATAGTAGGCAAAGCGGTAGATACACCTGTTTTTGAAATGGGTACCGAAAAGCCGGAGAAAATAGCGGTGGAAGCGGTTAAATATGCAAGGGATTACGGTCACGATTTCGTAATACTCGATACCGCGGGCAGACTGCACATAGATACCGCTCTTATGGAAGAACTTATCCGCATAACAAAAGCGGTTGAGGTTAATAACGTTTTGCTTGTTATTGACTCTATGGTAGGTCAGGATGCCGTAAACATAGCAAAGACCTTTAACGAAACCTTGCAGATAGACGGTGTTATATTAACTAAACTTGACGGTGACACTCGTGGCGGTGCCGCACTTTCGGTTAAAGCGGTAACCGGCAAGCCGATAATGTTTGCTGGTACGGGCGAAAAACTTGACGATCTTGAAGAATTCCATCCCGAGCGTATGGCAACGAGAATACTCGGTATGGGGGACGTACTTTCCCTTATAGAAAAGGTTGAAAATGAGATAGACGAGAAAAAAGCCGAGGAAACGGCAAGACGTCTTAAAGAAAACAAATTTGATATGAATGACCTGCTTGACCAATTCCAGCAAATCAAAAAAATGGGTAACATTAAAAGTTTACTTTCCATGGTGCCGGGGGTTTCAAATCAGATAAAAGATATGGATATTGATGACCGCGAGATGCTTCGTGTTGAGGCAATAATAAAGTCTATGACCAAAAAAGAGCGTGAAAATCCCGATATTATCGCGGCCTCACGAAAACGCAGAATTGCGGCGGGGTCCGGAATGAGCGTTGAGCAGGTAAACCGTTTACTTAAACAGTACGAGCAAATGAAGAAAATGTTTAAGCAAATGAATTCAAAAGGGTCAAAGCGCCGTATGGCAAAGGGCTTTAATCCGCAAAATTTCTCAAATTTCGGTTTATAAGGTTAATCCTTTTAAATAAAAATAAAGACTATTATTTTGGAGGTGTAATTATGGCAGTAAAAATCAGACTTCGCAGAATGGGCGCTAAAAAGGCCCCCTATTACCGTGTAGTTGTAGCAGATTCAAGATATCCGCGTGACGGTCGTTTCATCGAGGAAATCGGTCACTATGACCCCACAAAAGAACCCGCTGACGTTGTAATTGATGCTGAAAAAGCAAAAACTTGGATTGCAAACGGCGCACAACCCACCGATACCGTTAAGGCATTACTTAAGAAAAACGGTGTACTTTAATTTTAGGAGAGAATTATAATGAAAGAACTTTTAACTACCATCGCAGCAGGTTTGGTTGAAGACCCCACCGCTGTAAACGTTACTGTTGACGAGCCCAACGAGGAAGGTATCACCGTATACCATCTCCACGTTGCTGAAAACGATATGGGCAGAGTAATCGGCAAAGAAGGCAGAATAGCAAAAGCTATCCGTACCGTAATGCGTGCCGCTGCCGTTCGTAAAGAACAAAAGGTTGCAGTTGAAATAGACTAATACTTTTAAAACTTTAACTCCTCCGTAAGGGCAAGATAGGGAGTTGTTATCCCTATCTTGCCATGCCCTTACGGGGGAGTTTTTCTTGCTTATTTTGTCCATTTATGTTAAAATCTTTGTGGTGAGAATATGAGAAAAGAATTTCTTGAAACAGGTGAAGTTGTAGGTACGCACGGAATTAAAGGGTTTGTAAGAATTAAACCTTGGGCGGATGACGGTTTTTTTGAAAAGTTAAAAAGAGTATTTATCGGAAACGAAAAAACCGAAATAAAGGTACTCTCCGCCAAAGCGCACGGGAACGTGATTATTGCAAATCTTGAAGGTATTGACAGTATTGAAAAAGCCGAAAGTTTGCGTAATAAAACCGTTTATGTAAAGCGTGATGATGTATCTCCTCCCGAAAACAAATACTTTATAAGCGAAATTATAGGTGCCGATGTTTACGATGCCGATACAAATGAGTTTTTAGGCAAACTTTGTGACGTTTCAAGTACGGGTGCCAATGACGTATGGCATATACAAAACAATTCAAAAGAATATCTTATTCCCGCCATACCGCAGGTTATTGTTTCGGTTGATATTTTTAACGATAAGATTGTTATACGTCCTATAAAGGGGATTTTTGACGATGAGAATTGATATAATGACACTCTTCCCCGATATGTGCGAAAGTGTGCTTGGCGAAAGTATTATAGGCAGAGCAAGAAAATCGGAAAAGGTGGAAATCCACTGCACCGATATAAGAGATTTTGCGGGTAACAAGCATAACAAAGTGGATGACGCGCCGTTTGGCGGCGGTATGGGTATGATAATGGCGGCAAACCCGATTTATGAATGCTACAAAAGTTTATACGGTGAAAACGAGCCGAAACCGCACCTTATATATATGTCACCGAAAGGAAAAACACTTACTCAAAAAAAAGTTGTGGAACTTTCAAAACTTAACCGTGTGGTAATTCTTTGCGGTCACTATGAGGGCGTTGACGAGCGTGTTATAGAGGAGATAGTTGACGAGGAAATTTCGGTAGGCGACTATGTTGTAACGGGTGGCGAACTCCCTGCCCTTATACTTGCCGATGCCGTTTGCAGAATGTTACCCGGCGTACTTTCGGACGATTTATGTTTTGAGGAAGAAAGTCACTTTTCGGGATTGCTTGAATACCCGCAGTATACCCGCCCTGCAGTCTGGAAAGGCCGAGAAGTACCGCCCGTACTGCTTTCGGGCAACCATGCCGAAATTGCAAAGTGGCGCAGAAAAATGCAACTTACGGTTACAAAAGAACGCCGTCCCGAACTCTTTGACGAATTACAACTTACCAAAGCAGACGAAAAAGTCTTAAACGGCAAGTAATTTTTTACCAATTAAGCATATTTTTTCTAATTTTCATATCATTTTGACCAAATATGACATTCAAATTAAACAATATATTGGATAAATATTAGAACTTATTAACAAAATATTGACGATTTCATTTAATGTGGTATAATTATTATGTTAAAATTTTAATTTTCCGGATAAGGAGATTTTTTCATGGTTGTAAAAGATGTCGTAATTAAAAATCAAGTTGGCTTACACGCACGTCCCGCCACCTTTTTCATTCAGAAGGCAAACGAGTTTAAATCTTCTATTTGGGTAGAAAAAGATGAGCGCAAAGTAAATGCAAAAAGTTTACTCGGTGTGCTTTCCCTCGGTATCGTAGGCGGTGCAACTATTAAGATTATAGTTGACGGCAGCGATGAAAAGGAAGCACTTGAAGGTCTTGTAGCACTCGTAGAGTCTGGTTTTGCAGACTAATACTTGACATTTACCCGACCGTTGTGGTACAATCACTATCGGTCGGGTTAAATATCCTTAATATTTTAACTATCCGGGTGTGGCGCAGCTGGTAGCGCGCTTGACTGGGGGTCAAGAGGCCGCAAGTTCAAGTCTTGTCACTCGGACCAATTAAGGCACTCACACTTTTGTGTGGGCGCCTTAATTTTTTTGTATGATAGCTTCATTTGCGGGCTCTTGACCCGAGAGGGTTTTGGCGACAAGAAAATATGCCTGTGGCGGCATATTTTCAGCCAAAAGCGGCGAAACGGGTACCGAAACTGTAAGTTTAGGTCGTTGAGCCATTAGTATGCAACTTGTTGCATACGGCAAGAGGCCGCAAGTTCAAGTCTTGTCACTCGGACCATTTGGAATGTTCTTATAGGATTTGAGTTCCTATAAGGGCATTCTTTTTTTGTGCATTGATTTTTTACACAAATTTTTTATCCTGCCGTAGTTTGCGGGAGATAATTAACCGTTACACCTTTTCGGGTTGGTACGGTTATCTCCGTTTCTTTCAGCGGGATATTTTCGGGTATGGATATACTCCCTATGCAGTTATAATGAATGACTATATTTTGTTTCTTTATGCCGTCTACTGTTTCGGCATTGAAAACCTCGATATACTCAATCAATTCGTGCAGCATAACGGGAGTGAGTTTTCGTACCCTTGTGTATTTCTTTATTGCTTTCATAAAGTTTTCGGTTGAAAGTGACTTTTCACTTATCTCAGTATATTTTTGTCTTGTCGTTTCGATACTTGCCTCAATCTCTCTTTGCTCATCTTCATATTTTCGGGACATTTTGGCAA
>JAKSQL010000048.1 GCA_024404125.1 Clostridia bacterium | reverse complement strand
GCATTTTTGCAAAGGGAGGGAATGTAAATGAGTCAGGTAAGATTAAAAGAGAACGAATCACTTGATAATGCTTTGCGCCGTTTCAAGAGACAAACTGCAAAAGATGGCGTTATACAGGAAGTTCGCAAAAGAGAGCATTATGAAAAGCCCTCTGTAAAGCGCAAAAAGAAGTCGGAGGCTGCTCGCAAGAGAAAGTTCCGCTGATTTTGGGAATTTAAGGAATTAGGCGGTGCGTTTGAGCATTCGCCTTTTTTTATTGAAAGGAAAGTATTATGCTTTTAAAACCCGATATTAAACTCAAAAGAATAACCGATATAACCCCCAAAATACTTAAAAAATACGGAGATAAAGGGCTGCTTTTAGACGTTGATAACACAATGTCCACACATCACGGCGAGGTTTTGACCGACGGTCTTGAAAAATGGCTTTCGTATATGCAAAACAGCGGAATAAAACTTGCGGTGCTTTCAAACTCGAAAGAAAAAAGGGTAAAACCGTTTGCCGAAAAAATAAAGCTTAAATATATAAGTCTCGGCTTAAAACCGTTACCTTTCGGCTTTTTAAGGGGCGTTAAATTATTGGGGCTTAAAAGAAAAGAAACCGCGATAGTGGGCGACCAGATATTCACCGATACTTTAGGCGGTGGCATAGTGGGTGTAAAGCGAATACTTTTAACCCCAATAAAGCCGGAAAAATCGTTAAGATTTAGGTTTAAACGTATGCTTGAAAAAGCAGTTTATAAAATATATGCGATAAAAGATTTTAAGGAGTGACGGTATGTCTTGTTTATTCGGCCCTGCGGGCACACCCGAAGAATTTTCTTTGCTCGGATACAAAAGCACTCTCGATATACCCGAATACGTAAGTAAAATAGGTCTTGACACGTTTGAATATCAGTGCGGCAGAGGGGTAAACGTAGGCGAAGAAAAAGCCAAGCAGTTCGGCTTGCTTTCAAAAGAAAAGGGCATTACGCTTTCTTTACACGCGCCTTACTATATATCAATGTCCTCGCTTGAAGAAGAAAAACGGCTTAATTCCGTAAACTACATTTTGCAGTCGGCAAAAGCGGTAAAGAATATGGGCGGAGACAGAATAGTGGTACACACCGGCTCTTGCGGTAAAATTTCAAGGCAGGATGCGCTAATACTTGCAAGCGATACTATGAAAAAATCGTTGGAAGCACTAAAAAAAGAAAATCTTTCGGATATTCATATATGCCCCGAAACTATGGGTAAGGTAAATCAACTCGGCACATTAAAAGAGGTAATTGAACTTTGCAAGATAGACGAAAGTATTATTCCCTGCATAGATTTCGGTCACTTAAACGCGAGAGATTTAGGCTACTTTAAAACAAAAGCCGATTACGAAACGGTATTCACCGAAATAAAAAACGAACTTGGTGAAGAGCGGCTTAAAAATTTCCATTCGCATTTCTCAAAAATAGAGTATACAACGGGCGGCGAAAAACGTCACCTTACCTTTGAGGATACACTTTACGGCCCCGATTTTGAGCCGGTTATGGAACATTGCGTAAAATACGGTTGCAACACAAGATTTATATGCGAATCTGCAGGAACGCAGGGTATAGACGCAAAGGCAATGAAAGACTATTATTTATCACTTGGAAGATGATTTTATGGATAAAAACTTTCTTTTGGCATTGAGATGCCTCTTCTTTTCGGTAGCATTTATACCGCTTGTACTTATTTTCCCGCAACAAAAAGATGCGCCAAAAGAAAAAACGGAAACCAATACAAGTGTAACCGAAAGCGAAATTGAAATAAAAAAGCCCGATGTTATTTTTAAGGAAAATATACAACTTGAAGTAGGTACTGCCGCCAATGCAAGCAATTTTATATTAGCGGTCAAAAACGGCGAACTTTCGGCGGACTTTTTGCTTGACACCTCGTCTGTGGGTAAAAAAACCGATAAAATCCCCGTAAAATGCGAAAACGGTGAAATTGTTTACTATACCTTTTTGTATACCGTAACAGATACCGTAGCGCCAAGGATATCGGTTCCGGCTACGTTTCTTGCCCGTAAGGATAAACCCGTAAATTTACTTTCGGGTGTTAAGGTAAGCGATAATTCAGGTGAAAAAATAACACCCGTGATTACGGGCAATTACAGTTTTTCACTCCCCGGCACGTACACCGTTACATATACCGCTACGGATTCCTCGGGCAATTCCGGAAGCGCTACGGCGGTGCTTACGGTTATAGAGTATAATGTTAAGGGAATGCGCACGCCTGACAGTATAAATACCTCTAACTACCACCTGCCGTATGCCGTAACCGTTTACAGAGAGTATAATACGGTTGTTGTCTATTCACCCGACGAGTTCGGCTATTACACAGTGCCCGTAAAGGTGTTTATCTGTTCTTGCGGTAAAGAAGAAAACACACCTATAGGAACGTTCTATACCTCAAATAAATACAGATGGGGCAGACTTGTAGGCGGAGTATACGGTCAGTATTCCACAAGAATAGTGGGTGGCATACTTTTCCATTCGGTGCCGTATTTTGAGCAAAATCCCGGCTCACTCGAGTATTTGCTTTATAATAACCTCGGCACGAAGGATTCTTTAGGGTGCGTACGGCTTGCCGTGGCGGACTGTAAGTGGATATACGATAACTGTCCTTCTAAAATGGCGGTTACCATAACCCTTGAGCCCGTACCCGAAGATATAACCCGCCCCGAAGCGATAAAGATACCCGAAGATTCTCCTAACAGAGGTTGGGACCCTACCGACCCCGATCCCAATAATCCGTGGAGAAAACAATAGCATAATAAAAATCCGATTTGCAATTTGCAAATCGGATTTCTTTTTTTATTTTAGATTCCCAAAAGGTGTGTGCCGGCATTAGTAAGACTTTCCCGTTTTTTATCGGCATCTTCTGCCGTTTTACCTACCGCGCTTACGTAAAGTTTTATTTTCGGCTCTGTTCCCGAAGGACGAACAATAAACGAACTTCCTCCGTCAAGATAAAAGCCGAGTACGTTTGATTTGGGCAGCGGTATATCTTTTTGATTTCCCGTTGTTAAGTCTGTTTCGGTTGAGGTTTTAAAGTCTTTGAATACAAGCACCTTATCACCGTCTATTTCTTTCGGCGGATTACGGCGCAAAGTTTGCATCATTTCGCCTATTTTTGCTATACCGCTCTGACCTTCCAAAGTAAAACTCTTTTGCGCGCAGAAATAGTATCCGTATTTCTCGTATATAAGATTTAAGACCTCGACAAGATTCATACCCTTTGTTTTGTAGTATGCCGCCATCTCGCAGATAAGCATAGATGCTACCACCGCGTCTTTATCTCTTGCATAAGTACCTGCAAGATAACCGTAACTTTCCTCAAAACCTAAAACGTATCTGTTTTCCTCGCCCTTGCTTTCAAGGTTTGATATCTGTTCGCCTATAAACTTAAATCCGGTAAGTACGTCTTTGAGTTCGCAACCGTAATCGGCGGCGATTTTCTTGCACAGTTCTGTTGAAACTATCGTTTTGACCGCAAAAGGTTTATCGGGTAACGTTTTAAGTTCCTTTCTTACGGATAATACATAGTAGAGTAAAAGTGCGCCTACGTCATTTCCGGTAAGCAGTTTAAAACCGTCTTTCGTATTTACCGCAATACCTGCTCTGTCACAGTCGGGGTCGGTCGCAAGCAGTAAATCGGTACTGCTGTCCGAAATTTTAAGTGCTTCGTCAAATGCTTCTTTAAACTCGGGATTTGGGAAAGGCAGAGTCGGGAAATTGCCGTTCGGCAACTCCTCGGTAGGCACTACCTTTACGTTTTTAATGCCGATCATATCAAGAATTCTTCTTACTGGCTTGTTTCCCGTTCCGTGTAAAGGTGTGTAAACTACATTAAAGGAAGATAAATCAGTATCTTTAGTCACTCTGCATTTTTTAACTTCGCCTAAAAAGGCATCTATAACGTCTTCACCGATATACTCGATAATTCCGCTTTTAACACCTTCGTTAAAGTCAATTTTTTTAACACCGTCAAATACGTCTATGCCGTTCATAATGGACAAAACGTAATCTGCGGCATCGGGACCTAATTGGCAACCCGTTTTGTCATACGCTTTGTAACCGTTATATTTTGCGGGGTTGTGACTTGCTGTCACTACAACACCGGCATCGCACTTTAAATACCTTACCGCAAAAGAAAGCATAGGTGTAGGCATAAGTTCTTTGTATATATAAACCTTTATACCGTTAGCGGCAAAAACCTCCGCCGTTACTCTTGCAAACAAATCGGATTTAATGCGACTGTCATAAGCAATGGCAACACTGCCGTTTTTTGTTATTGAATTAACGTAGGCGGAAAGTCCCTGCGTCGCTTTGCCTACCGTATATACGTTCATGCGGTTAGTACCTGCTCCTATAACGCCGCGAAGCCCTCCGGTACCGAATTCAAGCTCTTTATAAAAAGCGTCTGAAATCGCGTCTTTATCGTTCTTTATACTTTCAAGTTCGGGTATAAGGTCTTTATCTGCGGTAGCCCTTTTACACCAAAGTTCATAAGTTTCGTTCATATAACCACTTCTTTCCAAAATACTTACTTAAATAATGATAAATCCGATACGGGTAAAAGTCAACAAAATATTCTGTGAATTTTTGTAGAATATATTTTTCTTGACTTTTTAGGATTTATATAGTATTATTATCGTGATAATTAGTAATTATTACTGTTTGGGAGAACGAATGGGTAAATCTTTTGTTGAAGTAGACGATAATTTGTCGGATATTGAAATCGTATCGCATATCAAGTCCGGAGAGTACGAGTATTTTAAAGTTCTCATGAACCGTTATATGCCGCTTGTAACGGCAATATCAAAGAAATTTTCCGTTTTAGACAGTGATCTTGACGATTTAATACAAGAAGGCAGACTTGCCGTATTTTCGGCGGTAAAGTCTTACGATGCGGACAAGTCTTCATTTAAAACCTTCGCTACACTCTGCATAACAAGGGCAATTTCGGATTTTGTGAAGTCCGATAATATAAAACGTCGGGTACCCAAAAATATGATTACGGATATTTCACAAACAGAACTGCCGACAGATGAAAGCCCCGAGAAAATTCTGCTTGATAAAGAAAGTTATACTGCCCTTACCGAGAATATAAAGAGTTGTCTTTCAAATCTTGAATACTGTGTGCTTTGCAGTTTTATTCTCGGTAAATCGTATTCGCAGATTGCATCTTATCTCGGCATATCCGAAAAATCGGTTGAGAATGCTCTTAAACGCATAAGAGCAAAACTAATAGATATTTAACGGCTATGCCGTAAATATATGCCCTGAGTAGCTTAAATGAGAAGAGCGTTGTAAAAAAATACCAAAGGTGTCGGTGCAAGACCGTCCGAGGGCTATTAAAACCAACAAGGAAGGTACAAAAAATGTTTGAAGACAAGACTTTAGTTTGCAAAGATTGCGGAGAGGAATTCGTATTTACTGCAAGAGAGCAGGAGTTTTACGAGTCCAAGGGCTTTGAGAATGAGCCGTTACGTTGCAAAGCGTGCCGTGATAAACGCAAAAATGCAAACCGTGCTCCTCGCGAGATGCACGATGCGGTATGCGCTGCTTGCGGTGGCGTTGCCCACGTTCCGTTCGTTCCGCGTGATGACCGTCCGGTATATTGCAGTGAATGCTTTGCAAAAATGAAGGAGTCTGAAGCAGGCGAACCTGCGGCAGAAGAGACCGCCGAATAAAATCGGTGCGGTTTGGTATATCAGCGCTTTAAAGCCGCCTGCCTTACGGCAGGGCGGCTTTTTTGCCGTAGACGTAATTAAATATCGAATAAATATTTACATTTTATTAAAGAAATAGTATGATTATTATGTTTAAATAGTATCAGGGCAGATTATCTCTGTCAAGACTGATAAGGATGGTCTTATATGAATAAACAAAAAATACTTATTGTAGATGATGATGAGAATATATGCGAACTGTTAAGACTGTATCTTGAAAAGGACGGTTTTGATACTTCGGTTGCAAATGATGGCGAAGATGCCTTAAAGAGTGCAGAGCATTACTCTCCCGATTTAATACTGCTTGATATAATGCTGCCTAAACTTGACGGTTGGCAGGTTTGCAGAGAAATTCGCAAAAATTCGGATACACCGATAATAATGCTTACCGCAAAGGGCGAAACCTTTGATAAGATTTTAGGTCTTGAACTCGGTGCTGACGATTATATAAGCAAGCCCTTTGACACCAAAGAGGTAATTGCGAGAATAAGGGCGGTACTGCGCCGCAGCAGCGATAAGAACGGCTTATTGGATGTAAAAGAGGTTAAGTTTGATAAACTTACGGTAAATATAACCAACTATGAGCTTATAGTAGACGGCAAGCAGATAGATACTCCGCCGAAAGAACTCGAACTTATCTATCACCTTGCAAGCAATCCAAATAGAGTTTACACCCGCGACCAACTGCTTGACGAGGTTTGGGGATTCGATTATTACGGTGATTCAAGAACGGTAGACGTTCACGTAAAACGTCTCCGTGAAAAACTTGAAAATGTATCGGATAAGTGGTCGCTTAAAACTGTTTGGGGTGTAGGGTATAAATTCGAGGTAAAATAAATGCGTCAACGGCTATTTAATAAATATTTTATTACGGCGACAATTATCATACTTTTCAGTTTGGGCGTTATGATGATGATTATGACCTTTGTTTATAACGATTATCTCGCAGATATGAAGTATGAAACGCTTAATAAAACCTCATCAAACATAGCAAAACTCATTGAGGAAAATGTTGAAACCTCGGAAAGTTTTTCCGATAACAGTGAACTTAAATCGGCGCTTAAGGTCACGCTTAATCAAATATCGGACATTGACTCTACCGATGTTTTTATAGCGGATAATACGGGCAAAATAATAATATCGGGAAGCGAAGATACAGTTTTAAATATACCGCTTGAATTTTTCGCAAAGTCTAAAACGCAGGGAATGGAAACTCTCGGTATATATTCAAAACTGCATTATTACACCTATCAAAAAATATATTCAGACAGTAAGGACGTTTTGGGTTACGTTGTGGTAACCGCACCTTTTACCGAAATAAAAGCACTTATGACAAGGGTTGCGAAACTCTATCTTTTATCCGCAATAATACCGATAGTTGCTATGTTCTTTGCGCTTTACGGTATAACGTACAGGATGACAAAACCGCTCAAACTTATGTCCGATGCGGCAAAGGCGATGTCAAAGGGTGACTTTTCAAAGCGGATACCCGTCACGAGTGACGATGAGATAGGCGAACTCGCGGTGTCCTTTAATCAGATGACAAATTCACTTTCCCGACTCGAAGAAATGCGAAAGGGTTTTGTTGCGGATATATCGCACGAGTTTAAAACTCCGCTTACAACCATTGGCGGTTTTATTGACGGTATTACAGACGGTACTATAGAGCCGGAAAAACAAGGTTATTATTTGAATATAGTATCAGGTGAGGTAAAACGTCTTACGAGAATGGTGCAAAGTATGTTAAGTCTTGCGAGAATCGAGTCAAGCGACTTTGTGCTTAAATATGAAACCT
>JAKSQL010000047.1 GCA_024404125.1 Clostridia bacterium | reverse complement strand
AACCAAGGTAAAAGAGATAAGCTCAAAAAAGGTAAAGGTACTAAAGAAGAAAGAGTTTGACGATATAGTAAACAAAAAGTTTTCAAAGACCGACGTTAATCCCGACCGTCATTTGCATCCGGCGGCGGCAGCGGCGGAGGAAACAGTAATCGCAATTCTTTTAAAGCACAGCGACTTTTTTGATACTGCGTACGAAAGTTTAAAACCGGATGATATGATAACGGGGCTTAACCGCAGAATATATTCGGTTATATGCGAAAGTATTTTAGGCGGCAGAGAGCCGGATATATCAACCTTCGGCACCGCGTTTAACGATTCGGAAATGGGGTATATAGTATCGCTTTTAAACGGTGAGCGAGCGGAAAAAAATCCGCTTACGGTTTTAAAAGACAGTATAACGGTACTTAAAAATGAAAAAATGCGCATATTGTCAACCGATACTCAAATTATGTCGCTTGACGATTGGGCGGAGAATATGAAAAAAATCGCAGAAAGTAAAAAAAGGGGAAATTAAACTATGCCAAAGAAGAAAATCAAGGACGATTTAGCAGAGGAAATTAAAGAGGAAACCAACAAAGCAACGGACTACACCGAAGATGAAGACAAGCCGCTTTCAATAGACGATATTGAGAACGCGCCCGATGACTTAATCGAACTCTACAGTGAGCCACCCATACTCGATATAGATTATGACGAAGAACCCACCGAGGACGAACTTAAACTCGAAGAGATGGACGTTGACGAAATTGAGGACGATATATCGGTTGATAACATTTCGCTTGACGATCCGGTAAAAGTATATCTCCGCGAGATAGGCAGAGTGCCGCTTCTTACTTCCGAAGAAGAGATAGAACTCGCAATTAAAATCAGTGACGGTGACGAATACGCAAAACAACGTCTTACCGAAGCAAACTTGCGCCTTGTAGTAAGCATAGCAAAAAAATACGTAGGCAGAGGTATGTATTTCCTTGACCTTATCCAAGAGGGCAACGTAGGTCTTATAAAAGCGGTAGATAAATTTGATCATACCAAGGGCTTTAAATTCTCTACCTATGCTACTTGGTGGATACGTCAGGCAATTACCCGTGCGATAGCAGATCAGGCGCGTACCATAAGAATACCCGTTCATATGGTTGAAACCATAAACCGTCTTAAAAAAGTACAAAGTCAACTTTTGCATGAAAACGGTTATGAGCCGAGCGAGGAACTTATAGCAGAGAAGATGGTTTTACCCGTAGAGCGCGTAAGAGAGATTATGCGAGTAGCGCAGGAACCCGTTTCCATGGAAACCCCCATAGGTCCCGAAGAGGATTCACGCCTTATGGACTTTATTCGTGACGAAGAGGCATTAGCGCCTGACGAAGCGGCTTTAAAGACCATTACAAACGAGGATATCGACAGTGTTTTGCATACTCTCACTCCGCGTGAAGAAGCGGTAATAAGACTGCGTTTCGGCCTTAAAGACGGCAGATGTCACACCCTTGAAGAAGTAGGCACCGAGTTTGACGTAACAAGAGAGCGTATACGTCAGATAGAGGCAAAGGCACTTAGAAAACTGCGTCACCCCGTAAGAAGCAATAAATTTAAAGAAAGATAGGAAATATATGGTTTATACATACAAAACGAGCGGCACCTGTTCGTCTTTGATAGAAATTGATATCGAAAACGGTATAATAAATAATGTTAAGTATACAGGCGGTTGCAACGGTAATTTGCAGGGTGTGAGCAAACTCGTTAAGGGCATGAGGATTGATGACGTAATAGAGAAACTTGAAGGTATACGTTGCGGCTTAAAAGTTACCTCTTGCCCAGACCAGTTAGCGCGTGCACTTAAACAGTATAAAGCACAGTTATAAACTGAAAAATCTTAAAAAGGCGGTGAGCAAATGTTTACGGACGATGATATAAAAATCGCGGGTGACAGACCGAGCAAAGATATAAAACTTAATAAACTAAATCAGGACAGTATACTTGGTATTGATAAAGAACTCGTAAATTCCGCAAAAAAGGCGGGCAGCGAAGTAGCAAAACTTTTCCTTGATTCGCTTAAAAATTCGGAAGACGGAGAAGAAAAAGATTTTGAACTTATTATTGAGCGGCGACTTTTGCTTTTGTTTACCGCAACGGTAGGGTTCGAGCAGCACATACAAAGCGATTCGCTTTCGGGTATAGCGCAAAAGAGCTTTCTCGACACCCTTAAAAAGTCCTCGCCCGAAATTTACGAAACCGCCTGCGATACGGGGGCATTCTCCTTTTATTACCTTGCTTACAGGCGCGGCGGTGATATTGAGCGCCGTATGGGGCAGACTTTTGCAATGCTTTGTTCACATGACGGTGACCCGATTTTCCAAGAACTCGGCGAAGCACTTTACTGTTGGTTCTATTCCGCCGTAGAAAAAACGATAAATAAGCAGTTCAATAAATAACATAAAAACTCCCTTAAAACAATACAATGTATTGAAAGGGAGTTTTTTTATGCCTAAAATTTATTTAAGCCCGTCTACGCAGGAATTTAATCCGTACGTTATAGGGGGAAACGAAGAGTATTATATGAACCTTATTGCCGATGCTATGGAACCGTACTTATACGCAAGCGGCATAGAGTTTACAAGAAACACACCCGAAATGACCGCGGCATCTTCAATAGCCGCATCAAATGCGGGCAACTACGATTTTCATTTGGCGCTTCATTCAAACGCCACCGCGTCGGGCAACGGTACAACGCGCGGCAGTGAGGTCTATTATTATCCTACAAGTGTAAACGGCAAACGCGCCGCCGAAATATTTGCAAATAATCTTGAAACAATTTACCCACTGCCAGATAAGGTGAAAACGGTGCCTACTACATCTTTAGGGGAAATAAAGCGCACAAAAGCACCTGCAATTCTTATAGAGTATGCCTACCACGATAACCCCGAGGATGCCGCATGGATAAGGGACAATATAAATCAAATAGCGCAAAACACCGTGCTTTCACTTACCGATTATTTTGCAATACCGTTCAGAATGCCGATGTAATCACCAATACACCGTAAAAGTAAAATAATAAGCGGAACGAGCCCTATGGACTCGTTCCGTTATTATTTCGTAGGCAATATGCCGCCATTGTTCCGTTTTGTTTTGAATGGTTTTCGGGCGGATGTGGGCATCCGCCCCTACAAATGTATTAACTATATTACTTTAATAAACTTTTTTGATAGTGCATTACTATGAATGATTTATACTGATTACGGTTTTGCCTTTTCTTTCGGCAATTTCTTTAAAGGCAGAAGCACCGCCTACTATATATTTTACATAAGTGATAACATAATCGGAGTTGTTTATCATCCATATATTTCTATTATATATTGCAAATTTCCTCGGCGTTTTTTCAAGACCGTTCGGAAATATCGTATCAATACCGTATGCCATTTCTTTACTTTTTTCTTTTGGCATATATGCTAAAACTACTGATGCTGCAATATTTGAATACTCGGCGGAAATTTTTTCAAGAGTTTTTATTACCATTAAATCAAATGCGCCTTGATTACCAACATAAAAAATTTTAACTCCTTTGCAAATCAAATCAACTATTTTTTGTTCTAAAAGCGGTTGAATTTCTTCCGGTGCATCTCTGTGACCGAAAAAAGTGCAAGCATTCATTTTATGTCTCCCCCTCTTTTATACGAAAATATGCGTCACTTTTACACCATTATATCACCAAATTATTTTTGACGCAATAATTACGCTATAATTTAGTCATAATAACATCAAAAACGGTGGGGTGCACTATGGAAAACAAACTTTTAAGATACACTTTAAGGGTAGACCGTATTCTTTTTAAGAAATTTCGTTATATCGCAGAATCAGAAGGCCGTTCTGCAAACAAAGAAATAGAACAATTTTTAAAAAAGCGTGTTGCTCAATTTGAAAGCGAAAACGGTAAAATAGAATTATAAAATAAATTTGCCGAATAGGGAATCAAACAGATTACGCGATTTTGATTATAACAGTAAAGGTTATTTTTTCATTTGGTCAAGCATTCCGTAAGGAGTGCTTTTAATTTTATTTGCATTTGCACTGCTTTCCTGTGCTGTCAATTTCGTAGTTTTTCTTCATAATAAGGTCGGATATGAATACAAATTCGTATCCGTCCTTTTTTAAGGTATCAAGTATAGTCGGCAGTGCTTCGGGGGTATGCTCGGCATCGTTGTGGCATAGAATTATTGAGCCGTTTGTCACCTTTGAAATTACTCGGTTTGCAATGCTTTCGGCGGTGGCATTTTCACGCCAATCCAAAGAATCCACACTCCACTGAATAGGATACATATTTAGTCCGTTTGCGGTTTCTACCACCGCGTTATCGTAGTCGCCGTAAGGGGGTCTGAAAAGGGTAGGGCATTTGCCCGTAATACTCTCTATCTTTCGGTTACAGCAGTTTATTTCGTCACACATTTGCTGCTTTGAAAGAGAGGTCATATACGGGTGAGTGTTGGAGTGGTTTTGTATCTGATGCCCTGCATCAGACAATGCTTTTACAGACTCGGGGTACTTATCCACCCAAGCGCCCACTACAAAAAATGTTGCGGGTACGTCATATTCTTTTAAAATGTTTATAAGAGTTTCGGTATCGTCGTTCCCCCAAGCCGCGTCAAAACTTATTGCTATTTGCTTTTTGTCGGTTTCAACACAGTAAATAGGCAACTGACGGTTAGTGTCCGCAAAGGTAAATACCGACCCTACCCCTACCGCAATTACGGCAACGGCAAGACTTAAACACAACATTATCTGCTTTTTGGTTATAATAAAAAATTTCATAAAAAGCCCACCTTCATACTCTGTCTAAAATAAAGTATGAGGGTGGGCTTGTATTTTATGATATGCTCAAAATAAATATTCGTACATATAAAAAGAAATAACGCCGGTGCTCGGATATTGCATTTTATGTTCGCAAATAAACTTAAAGCCGAGTTGCGGATAAAGAGATGCCGCTTTGTAGTTGCAGGTTGCAACATCAAGCCGCATCGCACAGTAACCCTTGTTGGCAAAATAATCAAGCAACATTTTAAGTGACTTTTTTGCATAACCTTTTCGCATATATTCAGGGTTAATCGCAAAGGCGTGTAAAATAAGAACTTTAGATGCATCGCACTTAATTTGCCAAGGCACAGTATTATATTCCTCGATAAAGTTTGAATTTACAACGCAACTGCCTATAATCTCGTCACCGCTGCAAAAGGTTATAAGGGTGTTATTTTTTGCCGCCTCAAGCAAAAAATCTTTTGCGGGATATACGCCTTTTTCCCACCTTAATTTAATATCGGTGGTGTGAATATAGTCGATAACGTCTTCGTAAAACAAAACAAGTGTATCAATATCACTTTCTTTAATAAATCTGATTTCTAAATCTTTCATTATATACACCTGATGTTTTCATTATTAAGGATTAAAAATTCCGTATTTTTAAAATTGCTTTCAAGCAGTTTAAGCAGCGGATTTATAACAACGTTTTCACTTGCATAATGCCCCGCATCAAAAACACTTATACCGCAGTTTATTGCCTTTATAAATGTGCTTTGCTTAATTT
The DNA here is from genome assembly GCA_024404125.1 of Clostridia bacterium. Classification (GTDB taxonomy): domain Bacteria; phylum Bacillota; class Clostridia; order Oscillospirales; family Acutalibacteraceae; genus UBA737. The sequence goes on along the minus strand of JAKSQL010000047.1, from coordinate 2,077 downwards.
CGGCGGAAATGTATGCGTCAAACTTGCCATTTAAAGCATCACTGAAGAAATCGTTTCCGGAGCCGGAACAAACAAGAACGGTTTTAATTTCGTTTTTTGCGTCCGCATAGCGAACATCAAACCCCGTACCCGATTTAATCATTAAGGCAAGCGCATCGGCATTTAAGGGATTTACCTTTGCTTTGCGGATTATAAAGCCGTCACCGGTCTTATAGGGCAGAATGCTTTTAAGACCTATTGCTTTGCACAAACTTTCGCTTACACCGCCCTTTGCAATATCAAGATTTGTATGGCAGGATATAACCGAAATATTGTTTTTTATAAGTTTAAAGCAGACAGTATCTTCGGTAATGCTCTTAACCCCGTCAAATATAACGGGGTGGTGGGTGATAATAAGGTCACACGAATATTTTATCGCGGCATTTACGGTATTTATGTCACAGTCAAGCGCAATAAGTACCTTTTTTACATTGCAGTTTTTATCTCCTATTAAAAGACCTACATTATCAAAATCGCAAGCGGTGTCAAACGGGAATTTTTTATCAAGAAAGTTTAAAAAATCGTTTACTGTACTCATCATTTTTTAGCAAATGAATCTTTAAGCGCAACCGTGCGGTTAAAGATTATATTATCGGCAGAGGAGTCCTTATCGGCGCAGAAATACCCTTGGCGCATAAATTGGAAAGTATCTCCCGCCTTAACCGAAGCAAAACTTTTATCCATAACTGCACCTTTAAGTACGGTAAGCGACTCGGGGTTAAGGTTATCCGCAAAGGAGGAAACACCCTCTTCGTCGCTCGGATTTTCGACGTTAAATAAGCGGTCATAAAGACGTACTGTTACATTAACGCAGTTATTCGCGTCTACAAAATGAAGAGTTCCTTTTACTTTTCTGCCGTCGGGTGTTTCACCGCCGCGGCTTTCGGGGTCATAGGTGCAGTGAACAGCGGTTATTTTGCCGTTTTCGTCCTTTTCACAAGATACGTATTTTATATAGTACGCGCCTTTAAGACGTACCTCTTTTTCGGGGCAAAGTCTGAAATATTTTCCCGGCGGGTCAAGACAAAAATCGTCTTCCTCGATAAAAATTTCTCTTGAAAATTTAACGGTAGTTTTGCCGAGTTCGGGCTTATTCGGGTTGATTTCAACCTCGATATCCTCGCTCTTATCCTCCGGATAATTGTCAATAATTACTTTAAGCGGTCTTAAAACCGCCATTGCGCGATTTGCATTTTCGTTAAGATAATCGCGTACACAGGATTCAAGCAAAGCATAGTCTATTACACTGTATGCCTTTGAAACACCTATTTTATCGACAAAATTTCTTACCGCCGCAGAGGGATAGCCGCGCCTTCTCATACCGCATATTGTAGCCATACGGGGGTCGTCCCAACCGCTTACAAGACCGTCATTTACAAGTTTTAAACATTTTCTCTTGCTTGTAAGTGTGTAGTTTACGTTCATTCTTGCAAACTCTATCTGTCTTGGCGGATTTTTAATATCGCAGGCATCAAGCACCCAATTATAAAGCGGACGGTGGTTTTCAAATTCAAGTGAGCATAATGAATGTGTTACACCCTCTTTAGCATCGGAAAGCGGATGTGCAAAATCATACATTGGATAAACACACCATTTATCGCCCGTGCGGTGATGAGTGGCTTTAAGTATCCTGTAAATAATCGGGTCGCGCATATTAAGGTTTGAAGATGTCATATCTATCTTGGCACGAAGTACCATTTTGCCCTCTTCAAACTCGCCGTCTGTCATACGCTTAAATAAATCTTTTGTTTCGCTTATAGGTCTGTTGCGGTATTTGCTTTCTTTCCCTGCTTCTGTAAGTGTACCGCGCATTTCACGTATTTCGTCTGCACTCGATTCGTCAACATAAGCAAGACCTTTGTCTATAAGGTACAACGCACATTCGTATATAAAGTCAAAATAATCGGACGCGTAATAGAGATTGTCCCACTTGAATCCGAGCCACTCGATATCCTCTTTTATGGCATCAACGTACTCGGTATCCTCTTTTGTAGGGTTGGTATCGTCAAGTCGCAAATTGCATTTTCCGCCGTATTTT
>JAKSQL010000046.1 GCA_024404125.1 Clostridia bacterium | reverse complement strand
AACTGAGAGCAAACGGGCGGACACAAGGGCTACGGCTACGGTATGCTTTGCGAAATCTTACGTTCGAAAAACAAAAACAGAATTACTTCAAATCATACCCACATAAACGGCAAGGGCGGTACCTGCCACGGCTTTATGGCGATAGACCCCAAGATTTTCGGTGACGAAAAGGGTATGCAAGAACGTTTTTCAACCTTTTTGCAGGAACTTCGCGATGCAACCAAAGCAGAGGGACAACCGCGAATTTACACCCACGGCGAAAAAGAAGTCTTTGCTTATGCCGACCGTATGAAGAACGGCATAGATGTAAACATAAACACCGTTGCCGAAATGAAAGACCTTTGCGATTATCTTGATATGGATAGTGTAAAGTATTTAGGAAACGTAGACTTTTCCGAAGCAAAGCAGAGTTCTTATAAGTAAAGGTGTATTATGAAAAAGGATACAAAACTTTATAACGTACTGTTTCCGATATGGTTTTTTCTGCTCTTTCCGCAGACATGGCTTTTGATACTCCCGGTAAACTTTATCGTGGATAGTCTTGTTTTGATACTTTCGTTTAAGTATCTTAAACTCTTTGACATTAAATGTCTTTGGAAAAAAAGCATTTTAAAGGTTTTTGCAATCGGTTTTATTAGTGATATTCTCGGTGCTTTACTTACACTCGGAGTAATGCTTCTTACCGATTGGCTTTTGCCTGCCGTTAATACAGCGCTTTTTCCGGGGACTACAATTATCGCTTTGCCGGGGGTAATACTTGCGGGATTTCTGATTTATTTTTTAAACAAGCGTTTTTCATTCAAAAAAACCGAAATAGAGTTAAATTGCGTCAAAAAAATATGTGTGTATCTTGCAATTTTCACAGCCCCGTATACAATGCTCATTCCGCTTTACGGTTAATACCCGAAAAGTCCAAGCCAAAGCTTGGACTTTTTCTTTTTTTAATGGTATAAATTACCGACTGCGAAAACCTTTAAAAACCGCATAAACAGTGGTAAAATAGGGAGGTACCTCAAAATTTTCTCGGGGGGGGGGTACAACTGTTTGGAAAAAGATTAAAAAAGTCTGAATTTGTTATTGATTTATTCACATCTTTGATATATAATAACATAAATATTATTATATTGAATATTTATACCCTAATTGTTTTATGCTTCTATATTTTTTGTTACGATTCAGGTTGCGAGGTGCATATAAAAATTGAGCATATTTTATTCCGAAGAACTAAAAAATGAGTTGTACGGTGTGTACGATTCGTTTATGGAAAAGTTAGGTATACCTTATGAGGATATATATGCCAATACCCGTTACGGTAAATTACATATGGTAAAGACAGGCAATCCTGACGGCAAACCGCTTCTTATCTATCCCGGCTTTAATGTTACCGCGCCGTTTCAACTTATTTTTTGTGATTTCTTTTTAAAGGATTACTGTTGCTATGGCATTGATATAATCGGTCACCCCGGCAAGAGTGAGGAATGTATCGTAAGAGGTAAGCGCAGTGTGTACGGTAATATGGTAAACGATGCACTCGAAGATATAGGACTTGACAGTGTTTATGCTTTCGCAAGTTCGCTTGAATGCGGTATGCTTTCCGACCTTATGGCAGTAGCACCTAAGAAGGTAAAAAAAGCGGTGTTTTACGTTCCTGCGATTATTAAGGGCAACCGTTTTATTCAGGCAAAGTGGTTTTTGTATAAAAAACTCGGCACTTTCTTTAACAGCGAAAAGTATCTTAAAAAGGCAGACTTTTTAATGGCGCAGACCGACACTTATGTTAACGATACAGAGCGGCTTGCGGCAACCACTACGCGTAAGTGTATGAAAGAAGCACTGATTTATAAACTGCCGAGACCTAAAGACGTTAATAAGTGTAATGCACAGGCATTACTCCTTATGGGCGAGCTTGATAAGTTTTTTCCGCAAAAGATGGTACTTGAAGCGGCGCCCGATATACTTAAGAATTACGAGTATTACGTAATGAAAGGCAGAGGGCATATAGGTTATATGTCAGAAGAAAGCAAGCAGTATACACTTGAGTTTTTGGCAAAACCCGATTTTGAATAGGTTAGGATGTTGTTTTTATGAGTATTTATTTTTCAGAAGAGAGCAAGAAAAAAGTATATGACTGTTATGATTCGTTTATGGAAAAATTAGGCGAACCGTTTGAAGATATATATACCGATACCCGCTACGGTAAGTTACATATGGTAAAGGTAGGTAATCCAAACGGTAAACCGTTACTTATTTATCCCGGCTTTTCGGTAACGGCACCTTTTCAGCTTATCATTTGTAAACACTTTTTAAAAGATTACTGTTGTTACGGTATTGATGCGATAGGTCACCCCGGAAAAAGTGAAGACCGCCTTATGCCCAACGAGAAACATGCATACGGCAACTGTGTTAACGATGCGCTTAATAATCTCGGCATTAACGAAGTTTACGCTTTCGCAAGTTCGCTTCAGTGCGGTATGCTTACCGACATTATGGCAGTAGCTACCGAAAAGGTTAAAAAGGCAATACTTTATGTTCCCGCAGTAGTAAGGGGTAATGTATTTATCCAATTCGAGTGGTTTTTCTTACATATGGTAAGCAGATGGAAAAAAGACTCCGATAAAAAACTGCTTCATAAACTGAACGTTTTAATGTCGCAGGACGATGCTTACAGAAACGATATCGAGGGTATTGCTTCACTCGTTACTTTCAATAATATGAACGAGGGAAATCTCTACAAGATGCCCAAGAATAAAGAGGTTTATAAATGCAAAGCCGATACGTTGCTTTTGATGGGCGAAAATGACAAGTTTTATCCTATGAAGAGCATTCGCAAAGGCACTAAAACAATGCTGTATAATCCCGATTATTACGTTATGAAAAATCACGGCCATACGGGACATATGTCCGAAGAATGCAAACAGTATACGCTTGACTTTTTAGCCAAATAAGGTATGACCGTTGTAGCATATACAAAGTGCGATAAAGCCAATGAGCATAAAGTTTCGCAAGATTTGCTTAATTCGTTGCTTTTTGATTGCTTTGGTGAAAAAGCGCCAAAGGTATTACGTACCGATATGGGCAGACCGTATCTTGAAAACAGTAACTGCGACATTTCGGTTTCGCATAGCGGCGGTATTGCCGCAGTAGCGGTGTCGGGAATATCGGATTTTAAAGGTGACTGTCTTAAATCGGGCGAAAAGATAATTAAGTTTGATGCGTCAGGCCGTATAGGTATTGACGTTGAGGTTATCGAGGGCAAGAAATATTCGGCTGCGGTAACGGTGGCAAAACACTTTTTCACCGAAAGCGAGCAGGCAGATGTTGAAAGCGCCGATAACAAAATAGATAAATTCCTTGATATCTGGACTGAAAAAGAGTGCATTTGCAAACTTAAAGGTGTAGGTATTTCGGGGATAAGGCAGGCAGATACTCAAAATCTTGAAAAATCTTACCGCGTATTTTTAAAAGAGATTTTTCTTGACGGTAAAGAGTATAAGTTATGTGTACTTACACAAGAGTTTTAAGATATATTAAAGGGTGAAAATCAGTTAATGAATTACAAAAGGAAATGTTTAAAACCGTATTATTACAAAACACTTAAAGAATGTTTTTACACTGTTACGGAAAAATATCCGGATGTTATTGCTTACAGGCAGATAAAGGATAAAAAAGAGGAAGAAACGGTTACATATTCAAAATTTAAAGAAAATGTAATCGACCTCGGTGCGCAGTTGTTAAAACTCGGTCTTGCCGGTAAAAAAGCGGCAATAATAGGTGAAAACTCAATCCAGTGGATGACTGCGTATTTTTCAGTAGTCTGCGGCGGTATGGTTGCCGTACCGCTTGATAAAGAACTTGATTTAAAAACCCTTACATATCAAATAAACTTCTGCGATGCCGAAGCGGTTTTCGTTTCCGGCAAATGTGCGCATAAAGTAGCGCAGATATATAAGAACTGTGAAAATGTCAAACACTTTATTGTTATGCGTTCGGAGTTTGCAAGTGATGTTCCCGAAGACTTTTTGGATATGAACACCCTTATTAAACTCGGCGAAACGCTTGCAGAGAGCGATAAGCAAAAGTTTGTTGATGCAAAGGTAGAACCCGAAGATTTATGCGATATTATATTTACGTCGGGTACTACGGGCGCAAATAAAGGTGTAATGCTTTCGCAAAAAAATATATGCGCATCTATTTATGCCGCGATGACACATATTGAGTTCGGCGTAAAATCGTTTGCTTGTTTGCCCATTAACCATTCTTACGAGAAAAACTGTAACCTGCTTTGTACTTTCTCGATGGGCAGAACGTCCTGCATAAACGATGACTTGATGCATCTTACGCAAAACATTTTGCGTTATGATCCGACTATCGCGGTTATGGTACCTATGATACTTGAAACAATCGAGCGCCGCATAAAAGTCGAGACTAAAAAGGTAAACCTTGAAAAGCATACCAACTACGGCATAATGGTAAGCAATATATTCCGTAAATTCGGCATTGACCACCGCGAAAGATTTTTTGCTCCCATACTTAAAAATTTCGGCAAGAATTTAAGACAGATTATAGTTGGCGGCGCACCGCTTAAAGAAGAAACCCGTAAGTTTTTTGAAAGTATAGGTATTACGGTTGTAAACGGTTACGGTATTTCCGAGTGTGCTCCTCTTGTTGCATCAAATCTTTCATTATATCAGAGAGCCGGCTCGGTAGGTCACGTAGTACCTACCTGCAAGGTTAAAATAGTAGAGCCGAACGAAAACGGTGACGGTGTAATATACGTAAAAGGCGATAATGTAATGATGGGGTATTATAAAGACCCCGAAAGCACCTCTAAAGTAATGTATGAGGATGGTTGGTTTGATACCGGCGATATAGGCCATCTTGATAAAGACGGTTTTCTTTACATATCGGGCAGAGTTAAGAACCTTATTATTTTAAGTAACGGTAAGAACATCTACCCCGAAGAAATCGAAGAAATGATTTGCGATGCTGTACCTTATATAAAAGAGATAGTGGTATATACCGACGAAAAGGGATTGGGACTTTACGCAAGTGCTTTCCTTGACCCCGACTACATTGCCGATAACGGTATAACCGACCCATATAAGAAAGTGATGGAAGATATACACATATTTAATAAAACAGTTCCGTCATTTAAACGTATAAGCAACGTAAGTTTGGTTGATAAAGAATTTGCAAAAACAACAACGCAGAAAATTCAGCGTTTCAAAGTTGAAAAAGTAGTAGCCAAAGAAAAAGTAACTGTAGGAAAGGGAGAGTAAAAAATGAGTTCTTACATTGAATTTAATGACGTATGTAAACGTTACCACGTAGGCGAGGTAGAAATTACCGCGGCAGACGGTGTAACCTTTAACGTAGAAAAAGGCGAATTTGCCATAGTAGTAGGTGCTTCGGGCGCCGGTAAAACTACCGTTCTTAATATTTTAGGAGGTATTGATACCTGTGATGAAGGCAGCATTATGGTTGACGATGACTGTGTAAGCAGTTATTCCGAAAAAGAAACCGTATTTTATCGCCGTAACGATATAGGTTTCGTATTCCAGTTCTATAACCTTATACCCAACCTTACCGCAAAGGAAAATGTAGAACTTGCTTCCCAAATTTCCAATTCTTACGTTGATGTTGACGAAATACTTGAAAAGGTAGGTCTTTCCGACCGTAAGGATAACTTCCCGGCACAGCTTTCGGGCGGTGAGCAACAGCGTGTGGCAATTGCCCGTGCGCTTGCAAAAGCACCTAAACTTCTTTTGTGCGATGAGCCGACCGGTGCGCTTGACTATGTTACCGGTAAAAAAATCCTCAGTCTTTTGCAGGAAACAAGTAAAAGAGAGGGTATGACAGTAGTTCTTATCACTCACAATGCGGCAATTACTCCCATTGCGGATAGAGTAATCCGTATGAAGAGCGGTAAGGTAATTGAAAACACAGTAAACTTAAATCCTGCTTCGGTAGCAGAGATAGAATGGTGACGAAATGCAACTGAATTCTTACGTAAAGGACATACGAAGGGAATTTAAGCGTTCACTGAGCCGATTCCTTTCAATAACAATTATTGTTTGTCTCGGCGTTGGATTTTTCACCGGAATGAAGGCAACGGCTCCGTCAATGCTTGCTTCGGCAAACGAGTACTTCTCTAAGTACGATTTGATGGATATTGAACTTTTGTCGATGTCAGGTTTCGGGGAAGATGACGTCAAGGAAGTAAAGAAGATAAGCGGTATTAAGAATGTTATGCCGTCTTATTCTACCGATGTTCTTGCAAAACTGCCGAGCGAAAAGGTATATAACGCCACTAAAGTTATGGCGTATATGAAAAATCACACAATAAACAATCTCGAGGTTTTAGACGGCAGATTGCCTAAAAAATCGGGCGAATGTGTTGTTTGTAAGCAAAGTTTCCTCGGTACGAAGTACAAAGTAGGCGATAAGATACTCGTACACGATACAGCGGGCGCTACCGATGTAACTACGGTACTTCAGAAACTTGAATACAAGGTAGTAGGTATAATAGATTCTCCGATGTATTTCTCCTATACCTACGGCACATGCTCTATCGGTGACGGTAACATATATTCATATATGTTAGTCCCTGAGGAAGACTTTTTATATGCCCGTTATACCGAGGTGTATGTAACCCTTGACATAGACCGTACAAAAGCAACCGTATATTCCGATGAATATAATGCGGCGCTTGAAGCGGTTATGAAGAAACTTGAGCCGCTCGGTGTTGAACGTCAAAAGATATTCAATGCGGATACCAACAGTCAGCTTGCCAATTCCGAAGAGATGCTTGAGCAAAAGCGCAAGGAAGCGTATGACCAGCTTAACAGTGCCAAGAAAGAACTGTCTTCCGCAAAACAGCAACTTGCCGATTCACTTAAACAAATTACTTCCGGTTGGAAAGAATACGATGTTCAAAGTGAAGAGTATAAAAAACTTATTGCCGACAGTGAGAAGCAAATAGCCGATGCCAAGAAAGAAATGGTGGCTTATAAGCAAAAACTTGCCGAAGGCGAAAAAGAATATAAAGACGCGGAGAAACTGCTTGCGGATTCAAGAGTACCGCTTGACAACGGTTGGAAAGAATACTACGCGGGCCTTGCCGAATACGAAGAAGGTATGGCGAAACTTACCGCTGCCAAGAATGAACTTGATGCTGCCAAAAAGCAGATAAACAGCGGTTGGACACAGTATAACAGCGGTCTTAATCAGTATAATAACGGCTTAAAGCAGCTCGAAGATACCAAAAAGACCTATGCGCAGGATTTGGCGCAGTATGAAAGAGACCTTGCTGCATATAATAAGAGCAGTTGGAAAAATCCGATAGAAGCAGCAAGACTTGCAATAGTAAAGCGAACACTTGATGCTACCTATCAGGGTATAGTTGACGGTGAAAAGCAACTTGCAGATGCAAAGGTTACTTTGGAAGACTCCAAAAAGCAACTTGACGATGCTGAAATAGAGTATAACAAGGGACTTGAAGAGTACAACAAAGGACTTGAAGAAATTGCTCCTGCCACCAAAGAGTTATCTGAAGCACGTCAAAAACTTGATGACGGCGAAAAAGAATATGACGCGGGCTACGCCGAACTTATGGCCGCCAAGAAAGAAATTGAAGACGGCAGAAAGCAGAAGATTGTAGTTTATTATAATAGTGACAAGAAGC
>JAKSQL010000045.1 GCA_024404125.1 Clostridia bacterium | reverse complement strand
GATCAGAGTGAGTTCTTCGATAACGTTGTCGATAACCTTTGCGTTATCTTTTGCTTCGCCGCAACCTACATTGATTATGACCTTTTCAAGTTTCGGGATTTGCATGACGCTTTTATAACCGAATTTGGTCATCAATGCAGGGGCTACCGAATTTTTATATTCGTTTCCAAGCGTTGACATATTGTCATGTCCTCCTTACTTAAAATGTCTCTCCGCATTTCTTACAAACGCGGTCTTTCTTACCGTCCTCGTAGATTTTAGCACCTACGCGGGTGGCTTTACCACACTTCGGGCATACTAACTGCACTTTGCAAGCGTAGATAGCGCCTTCGGTCTCGATTATTCCCGAGGGGTCACCGGCCTTTTTCGGCTTTACGTGTTTCTTAACCTTGTTAAGACCCTCAACTATAACCTTTCCTTCTTTAGGACTTACCTGCAAAACCTTACCGGTTTTTGCGCGGTCCTTAGCATCTCCTGTGAGAAGCTTTACGGTATCACCGGTCTTAATGTGAAGTTTACTCATTTTTCTTACCTCCCATTAAAGTACTTCCGGAGCAAGAGACAAGATTTTAGTGTAATCTTTATCTCTTAATTCTCTGGCTACCGGCCCGAAAATACGGGTGCCTCTCGGACTCTTATCGTCACGTATAATTACAGCCGCATTTTCATCGAATCTTATATATGTGCCGTCATTGCGACGAAGGCCTTTTGCAGAACGAACTACAACTGCCTTTACAACATCGCCCTTCTTTACCGTACCGTTAGGTGTGGCTTTCTTAACAGAAGCAACGATTACATCGCCGATGTTGGCATACCTCCTTTTGGAGCCTCCAAGAACACGGATGCACATAATTTCCTTTGCACCGGTGTTGTCGGCAACCTTGAGGTAACTCTGTTGTTGTATCACAGTGGTTTCCTCCTTGTGCCTTACTTAGCTTTTTCGATAATTTCGGCAACGCGCCATCTCTTATCCTTTGAGAGAGGTCTCGTTTCCATAATAAGAACTCTGTCACCTACACCGCAGGTGTTGTTCTCATCATGAGCCTTAAGTCTGATTGTGTTTTTGATGATCTTCTTATAAAGCGGGTGCTTAACGTTGTCTTCTATGGCAACTACAACGGTTTTATCCATTTTGTCGCTTACAACCTTGCCCACTCTTGTTTTACGAAGGTTTCTTTCACTCATTTAGATTACCTCCCTACATTAAGCGTTAGCGCTGTCAGACAACTCTTTCTCACGAATGACTGTCTTAACTTTTGCTATATCTTTTTTAACAGCAACTATACGCATTGGGTTGTCGAGCTGGTTAATGGCGTGTTGGAAACGCAGATGGAATAATTCATCTTTAAGTTTACCAAGTTGCTCATTAAGCTCGGGTAAAGTGTTTTCTCTGATTTCCTTTGCATTCATTACTGCTCACCACCCGTTTCTTTAGCAACAAACTTGCACTTAATCGGAAGTTTGTTCGCCGCAAGACGCATAGCTTCTCTCGCGAGTTCTTCCGAAACTCCGCCGATTTCAAACATAACACGTCCGGGCTTTACCACTGCTACCCAATACTCCGGAGAACCTTTACCGGAACCCATTCGGGTTTCAGCCGGCTTCTCGGTTATCGGCTTATCAGGGAATATTTTTATCCAAACCTGACCGCCACGTTTAATATAACGAGTCATCGCTATACGGGCAGCTTCTATTTGGTTGGAGGTTATCCACGCAGGTTCTAAGGCCTGAAGACCGAAGTCACCGTGGGTTACGGTTGTACCGCGTGAAGCAGCACCCGTAAGTCTACCGCGCTGAACACGACGGTATTTTACACGCTTAGGCATTAACATTGCGTGTGCCTCCTCTCCTTGAATTGTTTCTGCGGTTCTCGTTAAGAACCTCGCCCTTGTATATCCAAACCTTTACGCCGATTCTGCCGTAGGTAGTATCTGCCTCTGCAAAACCGTAGTCAATGTCTGCACGAAGGGTTTGAAGCGGAATGGTACCTTCATGGTACTGCTCGCTTCTTGCGATTTCGGCACCGCCCAAACGGCCGGATACCTGTGTTTTGATACCTTTAACTCCGAGGCGCATTGCTCTGCCTATGGCAAGTTTCATTGCGCGGCGGAAAGATATACGCTTTTCAAGTTGTGCTGCAATATTTTCAGCAACCAACGTTGCGTTGGCATCCGGATTTTTAATTTCAACTATGTTGATAATAACCGGTTTGCCGAGCATTTTCTGGCAGGTCTCGCGTAACTTTTCGATTTCTGCACCGTTACGTCCGATTACCATACCGGGTTTAGCGCAGTGAATATGAAGTCTCACGCGCTTTTCGTCACGTTCAATTTCTACTTTGGCAACACCCGCAGAAGTCAACGACTTCTTTAAGTATTTACGGAGGTTGTAGTCCTCAACTAACGTATCACCAAAGGTGCTGTCATTAGCAAACCAACGTGAGTCCCAGTTTTTGATTACGCCGACACGAAGTCCGTGCGGATTAACTTTCTGACCCATAACTTAACCTCCTACCTTAAGCTTCACGTTCTTTAAGAACGAGTGTAACATGGCTTGTTCTCTTTAAGATGCGATGTGCTCTGCCGTGATCCTTTGCACGAATTCTCTTAAGAATCGGTCCGGGGCAAACGAGACACTCTGCAACGTAAAGACGTGACATATCCATGCTCTTTTCTTCAGCATTTGCCATTGCTGATTTAAGCAATTTCTCTAAATACTCACAAGCGGACTTGGGAGTGAATTTGAGTATAGCCATTGCTTTGTCAGCATTCTGATTCCTTATAAGGTCCAGAACTATCTTCACCTTGCGGGGTGAGATACGGGCATATTTAAGTGTAGCCCTTGCTTCCATAAATTAACTCTCCTTTCGACCGCCTATCAACCGGTTGTTTTTGAACCGGAGTGACCTTTGAATGTTCTTGTGGGCGCAAACTCACCGAGTTTGTGACCAACCATATCCTCTGTTACGTATACCGGAACGTGCTTGCGACCGTCATGAACCGCAAAAGTGTGTCCGACGAAATCGGGGAATATGGTCGATGAACGGCTCCAAGTTTTAAGAACTCGCTTTTCGCCGGCATCGTTCATTGCCTTAACCCTTTTGAGAAGTACGGGTTGTACATAAGGGCCTTTTTTAACGCTTCTTCCCATTATGAAATCTCCTTTCGTCTGACTTACTTACGACGCTTTACGATATACTTGTTGCTGTGCTTGTTCTTCTGTCTGGTCTTATAACCCAAAGTAGGTTTACCCCAAGGAGTAACCGGTCCGGGACGACCGACAGGAGATTTACCTTCACCACCGCCGTGCGGGTGGTCGTTCGGGTTCATTACAGAACCGCGGACGGTAGGTCTCCAACCCATGTGGCGCTTACGTCCTGCTTTACCGTAGTTAACGTTTGCGTGCTCGGGATTGGATACAACACCAACAGTTGCCATACAATTTTCAGGTACGTTACGAAGTTCGCCTGAAGGCAAACGAAGTAACGCCATACCGTTTTCCTTCGCCATTAACTGCGCCATATTACCTGCACTTCTTGCAAGTTGCGCACCCTTGCCGGGATAAAGTTCAATGTTGTGAAGGAATGTACCTACCGGTACGTTTACAAGAGGAAGCGCGTTGCCCGGTTTGATATCCGCATCGGGACCGCTTACTATCTTGTCACCCACTTTTAAATCCTGAGGAGCGATTATATAACGCTTCTCGCCGTCCTCATACTGAACGAGGGCGATGAATGCAGAACGGTTAGGATCGTATTCAAGTGTAAGAACGGTGGCTTCTACACCGAAACGCTCACGCTTGAAATCGATAACTCTGTACTTTCTGCGGTTACCGCCGCCGCGATGACGAACGGTAATTCTGCCGTAACTGTTACGGCCGGCATTTTTCTTTATTGGTTCAAGCAAGCTTCTTTCGGGCGCTACGTTTGATAACTCGGAATAATCCATAGTAGTCATATTACGGCGACCGTTGGTAGTCGGCTTATAATGCTTAATTGCCATTTGTTTCACTCTCCTATTTAGGCTTAGCGAAGCCGCTTTGCGACTTCATACATCACCGGAAATCTATGATTTCCTCAAAGACGGTTATTACATAAGTCCGTCAAAGAATTCAATCGACTTTGAATCCGCTTTCAAGGTTACTACTGCTTTCTTGAAAGAAGCGGTGTATCCTTCGTAACGGCCCATACGTCTCTTCTGACCGCGAACATTAACCGTGTTTACCTTGGCAACGTCTACTTTGAACAACTTCTCAACAGCATCTGCTATCTCGTATTTAGTTGCATCTTTAGCGACCTTGAAGGTGTATTTCTTGTCGGCAATGCCTGACATACTCTTTTCGGTAATTACCGGAGCGATAATGATATCCTGTGCGGTTTTCATTATGCGTACACCTCCTCAATTCCCTTAACAGCGGCTTTAACAATTACAAGCTTATCGGCATTTACAATATCATAAGTGTTTATGGTATTTACCTGTGCCGACTTAACGTTCTTAATGTTATTGATGCTTCTTACTGCGAATGCATCGTTGCTGTCAAGTACTATAAGTGTTTTTGTATCGGCGCCGATTGCCTTTAAGCATTCGGCAACGGTTTTGGTTTTGTAAGCATCAAGCTTCAATTCGTCAAGCACTATCAAATTGCCGGTGGCAACCTTATCGGAAAGTGCAGACTTAAGTGCCAAACGCTTAACCTTCTTATTAAGACTGAAAGAATAATCTCTCGGCTTCGGTGCATGGACAATACCACCGTGTCTCCACTGCGGTGCTCTTGTAGAGCCCTGACGAGCGTGGCCTGTACCTTTTTGTCTCCACGGTTTCTTACCGCCGCCGGAAACTTCGGTACGGGTTAAAGTGGATTGTGTGCCCTGACGTCTGTTAGCCAAGAAGTTTACAACTGCCATGTGCATTACTACTGCATTCGGCTCAATACCGAAAACGGCATCGCTTAACTTCATTTTGCCAACGTTTTTACCAGTCATATCAACAACCTGAATATTAGGCATAGTTCAATACACTCCTTCCCTTAAGCTTTAACGCTGTCGAAAAGAACAACTATTCCGCCTTTGGGACCGGGAACGGCGCCCTTAACTGCGATTATATTCTTTTCTGCATCTACTTTTACTACACTTAAGTTCTGAACGGTTACGCGCTCATTACCTAAATGACCTGCCATCTTTTTGCCCTTGAATACTCTTGACGGGCTTGAGCAAGCGCCCAATGAACCGCCGTGACGTACTACCGGACCTGAGCCGTGAGTTTCTTTAAGGCGGTGGAAGTTCCAGCGCTTAATGGTGCCGGCATATCCTTTACCTTTTGAAGTACCTCTTACGTCTACTGCATCGCCCTCTGCAAATACATCGCATATATCCTCGGCATCCATACGGACGTATCTTCCAAACGGAATTCTCTGAGCACCTTTTTGGGTGCTACGTCACCTTTTGCAAAGTGACCTTTCATCGGCTTGTTTACCTTTGAGGCCTTCATATCGGCAAAACCGACCTGAACTGCCTCGTAGCCGTCGTTCTCAGCGGTTTTCTTCTGCGATACTACGCAGGGACCTGCTTCAATTACGGTTACCGGAACAACATTACCGTTTTGGTCAAAAAGCTGTGTCATACCGAGCTTTTTACCAATAATACCTTTTTTCATAATTTTTCCTCCATATAGTTATTGGTCAGCATGTGCTGACTTGACCTGCGGTGAAGGTCGCTTAAAAAACTTCACTGTACATATATATAATGTAATTAAAGTTTAATTTCGATTTCTACACCGGCGGGGAGTTCAAGACCTGTAAGCGCCTCAACAGTTTTGTTTGAGGGTCTGATTACATCAATAAGTCTCTTGTGTGTCCTCATTTCGAATTGCTCGCGGCTGTCCTTATACTTATGAACTGCACGCAAAATGGTTACTATTTCCTTTTCGGTGGGTAGCGGTACGGGACCTGATACCCTTGCTCCTGTACGTTTAGCGGTTTCCACTATCTTTTCAGCGGACTGGTCTACAAGTGCATGATCGTAACCTTTAATACGAATTCGGATTTTTTCTTTCACTGCCATGTGAATTTCGCCTCCTTAAGTAGTTGGCGGGCAAAACTTACACCGTACCGTGTTTTTCTTTGCGGTACAACATAAAACCGGCAATTGCTTTGGGTTTTTCGCAATTCCGGAACGGCAACTCTGATTGCCGTTGCACAACAGATTTCGCAAGTATCCGTGTGCCTTCGAAGTTCTTTCGCCCGGTTTAAAATCGGACATACTCCGCGGAAATTTCCCGACTTAAAGTCGGCCACCTCCCGCATCAACGCATGTACTGCGCCGCAAATTCTTAAAAATTTGCATGACGCAAATGCCGCATTAGCGCAGCGTACTTGTTATGTTATCACAAATGTATAAAAAAATCAAGTGTTTTTTTAAATTTTTTTCAAAAAATAAAAAGCGAGTTATCCTCGCTTCTGTCTATAGACAAACTATGAATTGATTTTTTGCGGCGGTAAGCCGCATTTTGTTTTTCCGGCGACACGTGCGGCGGAAAAACACATCTTAGGCGAAAATCGTCCTTTCAAGGCGATTTTTAAGTTCACAGGGGTGGTATTGGCGGGGATAGAGTGCATCTTAAAATCTTTGATTTTATATGCAAACGGCATCCCCGTCCAAAAGAGTGACGCTTTGCAGACACTCTCAAGCGAGTTATCCTCGCTTTTCTATCGGCTTAAAGCCCTCGCCTATTATCTCACCCGCTTCGGCAACTATTATGAAAGCATTGGGGTCATTTTTGTTTATTACCGAAAGCACTCCCGCAACCTCATTTTGTCTTACAGTGCATATAAGCATTGTTTTATCCTTGCCTGAATATCCGCCTATGGCGTTAATTCTCGTAATGCCCCTCTTTAAATTTTCGTTTACCGCTTTACATATACCGCTCGGATAATCGGTAAGCACATATATTATCTTGCCCTTGTCTGCTCCGTAGATAATAACGTCTACCGTTTTAGAAGAAACAAAAAGTGCTATTGCCGAATAGAGTGCGCTCTCGATATTACCGTACACCAAAGCGGCAAGCAGTATAACGGCGCCGTCCATAAAAAGTATGCACCTGCCTATACTTATATGGCGGTAGCGCATATTTATCACCTTTGCTATTATATCAACTCCGCCGGTTGTGGCGCCCCTTAAAAATATAAAACTTAAACCCGCACCCATAAGTATACCGCCGAAGAGGGACGCCAATATACTGTCGGTTTTGTATTCGGGCAGTAAAAACTCTGCAAGGTCAAGCGAAAGCGACAGTATAAGTGTAGCAACCGCGCTTTTTATTATCAGTTTATATCCGAGTTTTACATATCCGAGTATTATAATAGGTATATTTAAAACAAGCAAAATTATTCCGCTCGGCACTCCGGTTAAATAATTAAGCAGTGCAGATACACCTGTAAGTCCTCCCGGAGAAAGTTTGTTTGCCTTTACAAACATAACTACCGCCAACGAATATACAGCGCAACCGAGTATGCAAACTGCTATATCGGTTATAACAATTTTTTTCTCTTTTTTCACACCGTCACTCCAAACCTTACATATACATATATAATATGTGCAAAAGTCCGTAAAATAAAAGTATGCGGAATTAGAATTCCGCATACTCCCATATAATTTCAAAAAGTGTTTTGAGCCGCTCGTACTCTCCGCTTAAATATAAATATCCGAAAAGACATTCAAGTCCCGTAGCGGTGTGATAGTTAGCCGAACTTGAACTTTTAGGGGTGTTATTGGTATGAAAGTTTCTGCCTCTTTTAAAAACCGACTGTTCGCTTTCACTTAAACTTTCCGATATAAGTTTATACGCCTTTGCC
>JAKSQL010000044.1 GCA_024404125.1 Clostridia bacterium | reverse complement strand
AAAACAATACTGCGGGGCAAATGCCTTTTAAAGCCCGGAGAATATCATTTGGTAGTTCATATTTGGATAGTTTCGAGCAACGGTATGTTTATAATCCAACGCCGTTCCGATACTAAGAAACTTATGCCGGGCGAATGGGCGGCAACGGGCGGCGCGGCAATGTCGGGTGAAGACTCTTATACTGCGGCAAACCGCGAACTTTTTGAGGAACTCGGCATAAAAACCGATAGAAAAACTTTATCGTTTTTAACCCGTCTTAAGCGCAGAAATTCGTTTCTTGACATTTATGCTACTACCTATGATAAGGATATAGAGCAGTTAAAGTTGCAAAAAAGCGAGGTTTCGGAAACAAAACTCGTTACAAAATCCCGCTTAAAGCAAATGATAGAGAACAAAGAATTCCATAATTACGGTAAAGAGTATTTTGATACGGTATTTAACAAGGTTGAGGAATATGTTGCCGGAGGGGTAACTGTATGAGTATAGAAAACAATAATAAAACGTGTGCGTTTTGCCACGCGTATATGTTTGAGGACGATGATATCGTATACTGTCCTACCTGCGGTGCGCCGCACCACAGAAACTGTTATAACGAGGTAGGCCACTGTGCGCTTAATGAGTTGCACGGCACCGATAAACAGTACGATAAACTTTTAAAGCAAGAACCGGTTATAGAAAAAATCGAGCCGCAAACGGTAAATGATGACACAGGATACGTAAAATGCGCTATGTGCGGTGAGGAGTTTGACTCGGATGAGCGCGCCTGCCCTAATTGCGGAGCGCCCAATATGCCGAAATTAGGCGGATTTGCACCCTTTGACCTTTTAGGCGGTGTATCTCCCGAAACCGATATGGGTCAAGGTGTTACCGCAAACGAGGCAAAGCAGTTCGTATTTTCAAACACACAGCGTTATATACCGAAATTTTTGCAGTTTAAAAACGGTATTAAATCATCTTGGAACTGGGCGGCGTTTTTATTTCCGTGCGGTTGGTTTTTATCGAGAAAAATGTATTTAAACGGCCTTGTAACAGGTGTTTTAAGCATAGTTTTTACTTTGCTTTCGGTACCGTTTTCACAGTCGGTAAACTTTTCAAATGCCGCCGATTATGCTTCCATGGTAAACGAAATGAACGAGATATTGCCCAAAACCGATAAATTTGTTTTAACAGCATTTTTCATTGGATTTGTTTTGAACTTGGTGTTAAGAATAATCTCTGCGCTTTGGGGCGACCGTCTTTATTATAAGCACACCTTAAACACCGTTAAAGATATAAAAACTTACAGTGACGACATTTCAAACGATATAATAAAAAAAGGCGGAGTAAGTGTTCTTTTGTTTATTTTAGGTGTTTTGGGTCTTGATATTTTAACTAATCTTATAATAACTTTGGTATGATGTATGGGTAAGTATACAACTGTTTTTTTAGACCTCGATAACACCTTGCTCGATTTTTCCAAATCCGAAAAACACGCAATAAGAAAACTTTTAAAGAAAAACGGTGTTAAACACAGTAATGCCGTAATAAGCAGATATGCAAAGATAAACCAGATATTTTGGGAAAAATTCGAGCGCGGTGAAATTAAAAAAGAAGAAATTTTTGTCGGCAGATTTAAAATGTTTTTAGAGGAATTGGGGTCGAATATTTCGCCCTATTTACTTTCGGACGGATATTTTGAACTCCTTCCTTATGAACATCACACCGTAAAAGGCGCAAAACAAATACTTAAATATCTTAAAAATAAAGGCATTACCGTGTGTGTTACCACAAACGGTGTTGAGAAAACGCAAAAAAAACGTATAAGCGATTCAAAATTCGGTAAATATTTTGATTACGTTTTTATTTCCGAATGTGTGGGACTTCAAAAACCCGAAAAAGAGTATTTTGATTTTGCGGTAAATTCGGTAGGCAAAAGCGATAGGTCTGAGATACTTATTGTGGGTGACTCACCTTCGTCTGATATTTTGGGTGGGCAAAATAGCGGGATTGATACCTGCCTTTATAATCCGCACAACAAAAATTATGACTGCGGTGCTACATATACAATAAAAAGACTCGGTGATTTAAAGAAAATAATTTAAACTTTCGGCGGACAAATTTTGTCCGCCGATATTATATTTAAACACATTTAAACATATACTATTTTGAGGTGTTTATAAATGATTTGCAGAATTGACGAACTTAAAAACAAGCAGGTAGTATGTGTTGAAGACGGTGCGGTTTTAGGGTACATTTCGGATATAGAACTCGATACCGACAGCGGTACGTTGGTATCGGTAGTGATATACGGCAAGCCGCGCCTTTTAGGTCTTATGGGAAGCAAGGACGATATAATAATTCCGTTTCACGACATAAAAGTAATAGGGCACGAAACGGTACTTGTTACCGCAAATGAAAATACGGCGGTAAGGTATATGACTTCGGTACGATAGTTCTGTATATAGTAAAGGTGTAAAAATTGTGCAAACTACACAAAAGCACAAGAAAAATAAATTAAAATATGGAAATTTTATAACAAAATGTATTGAAAAACGTTATTTTATTTGTTATAATATAAACGTAGAAATACATATTTTGGTAATTTCAAAAGGAAAGGTAAAATATGCGGGAATTCTTTGAAACTTTTTCATCTACCGTTAAATGTGATGCTTATAAGTATCTCGGCTCTTTTTTAAACGGAGATAAGGCAACATTCAGGGTTTGGGCACCAAACGCAAAAAGTGTAAGTGTTGTAGGTGACTTTAACTCTTGGGATACTGATGCCAACTATATGAAAAGGGTAGAGAGCGGAATATTCGAAACCGAAATATCCGGTCTTAAAGAATTTGACTGCTACAAATATGCCGTCTGCGGTTCTGACGGTAATATTACCTTAAAAAGCGACCCGTATGCCCATCATTTTGAAACGGCACCGGGTAACGCATCAAAACTTTACGGTGAACATAATTTTGCTTGGAGTGACGGGGAGTATATAAAACAAAAATCGCAAAAAGATATATACTCTTCTCCCGTAAATATCTATGAGGTGCATTTGGGTTCGTGGCGCAGATATGAGGACGGCAATACCTTTGATTACGTATCTCTTGCAAAGCAACTTTCAAAATACGTAAAGGATATGGGGTATACACATATAGAACTTATGCCCGTCACCGAGCACCCGTTTGAGGGCTCATGGGGGTATCAGGTTACGGGATACTTTGCACCTACTTCAAGATACGGCACACCCGATGACTTTAAAAAATTTGTTGATATAATGCACTCGTGTGGAATAGGTGTTATTCTTGACTGGGTGCCCGCGCATTTCCCGAAGGACGAATTCGGCCTTTATAGGTTTGACGGCACCGCCGCTTACGAGTATGCGGATAGCAGAAAAGGCGAGCATAAAGAATGGGGAACGGCGGTTTTCGATTACGGTAAACCGCAGGTTATGAGTTTTCTTATTTCGAGTGCCGTGTATTTTATCAAAGAGTACCATATTGATGGGTTAAGGGTAGACGCGGTAGCATCAATGCTGTATCTTGACTACGGCAGGAAAGACGGTGAGTGGATACCGAATTCCTACGGCGGCAGAGAAAATTTAGATGCCGTAGAACTTTTGCGGCAGGTAAACAAAGCGGCATTTGAAGCGGACCCCGATATTCTTATGATAGCCGAAGAATCTACCGCGTGGCCTATGGTTACAAAGCCGGCTTTTGACGGCGGACTCGGGTTTAACTTTAAATGGAATATGGGTTGGATGAACGATATGTTAAGGTATATGTCGCTTGACCCTTATTTCAGAAAAGATAATCACGACTGTATAACCTTTTCGTTTTTCTATGCGTTCTCTGAAAATTTTGTTCTTCCCATTTCGCACGATGAGGTAGTTCACGGCAAGTGTTCGATGATAAATAAAATGCCGGGTGAATATAACGATAAGTTTAAGTCACTGCGTGCTTTTTACGGATATATGATGGCTCACCCCGGTAAAAAACTTTTGTTTATGGGGCAGGAATTCGCGCAGTTTATCGAGTGGAACTACAAGCAGCAACTCGATTGGCTTTTGCTCGACTACGATGCTCATAAGCAAATGCAGAACTTTGTAAAATCTCTCAATAAGTTTTATCTTGATAATCCGCCGCTTTACGAAACAGACTATTCTTGGGAGGGCTTTTCGTGGATTGCGAGTGATGATAATGCGCAAAGCATAATATCATTCAGAAGAATAGATAAAAAAGGTAACGAACTTATTTGTTTATGCAATTTTGTTCCCGTAAGGCGAGAAAACTACCGTATAGGTGTACCGAAGTGCGGCACATATAAAGCGGTATTTTCAACCGACCTTCAAAAATACGGCGGAGAAACTAAAGCGCTTTCCTCCTATGAAAGTGAAAATATATCCATGCACGGATTTGATAATTCAATTGCGGTAGATATACCGCCTCTTTCGGTCACCTACTATAAAGTACCGAAAATAAACAGAAAGAAAACAGTCAAGTAATATAAAAATGGAGATGTTACCGTGGCAAAGAAAAAATGTGTGGCTATGCTTCTGGCAGGAGGTCAGGGCAGCAGACTCGGTGTCCTTACCGGCAAGATAGCAAAACCGGCAGTTCCTTACGGAGGAAAGTACCGAATAATAGATTTTCCTCTTTCAAACTGCATAAATTCGGGTATTGATACTGTGGGAATACTTACGCAGTATAAGCCCCTCGAACTTAACGATTACGTGGGTTCGGGTAAACCGTGGGACCTTGACAGAACGGGCGGCGGCGTTCATATTTTGCCTCCGTATCAAGGTCAAAAGGGCGGCGACTGGTATACGGGTACCGCCAATGCAATATATCAGAATTTGGAATTTATCGAGAGGTATGACCCCGAGTTTGTTTTAATACTTTCGGGCGACCATATTTATAAGATGGATTATTCCGATATGATAAAGCAACACGTTAAAACAAATGCCGCCTGCACGATTTCGGTGCTTAAAGTGCCGTTTGAGGAGGCATCGAGATTCGGTATAATGAATGCCGATGAGAACGGCAAAATATACGAGTTTGAAGAAAAACCGAAAAACCCGAAAAGCAACCTTGCTTCAATGGGAATATACGTTTTTTCATTTGATAAACTTAAAAAATATCTTTGTCTTGATGCGGAGAATAAAGATTCTTCAAACGATTTCGGTAAGGATATAATACCGATGATGTTAAATGCCAAAGAAAATATGATGGTTTATAAGTTTAACGATTATTGGAAAGACGTTGGAACGGTAGACTCTTTATGGGAAGCAAATCTTGACCTTTTAAATCCGAAAATAGACCTTAATCTTTCGGACAAAAAGTGGCGCATTTATTCCCGCCCCGATAATTTTCCTCCGCAGTATATTGACGGGGAGAGTAAGGTCGAAAACTCACTTGTAACCGACGGTTGCGAGGTGTACGGCAACCTTGATTATTCAATTCTTTTTGAAAACGTTACGGTGGAAAAGGGAGCCGCCGTGGAGTATTCACTTGTTATGCCGGGCGCGGTTATTAAAGAGGGCGCCAAGGTAAAATATGCGATAGTAGCCGAAAACGCGGTTATAGAGCAAAATGCATCAGTAGGTCAGGAGCCGACCGCCGAAAACGCGGAAGACTGGGGTATAACCGTAATAGGTGCTAACATAACGGTCGGTAAAAATGCCGTTATTAGGTCAAAACAAATGATAGTAGAAGACGTTGCGGAGGGTGAAAAAAGATGAGAGCATCAGCAGTAGCGGGTATAGTTTTCGCAAACACCTCCGATTCACTGTTAAACGAACTTACGGCGGTGCGTTCTATGGCATCAATGCCTTTTGGCGCAAGATACAGAATAATTGATTTTTCGCTTTCAAATTTCGTAAATGCGGGGATATCCAACGTAGGTATAATAACCAATGCAAACTACCGCTCTTTAATGGACCACGTAGGCAGCGGTGTATACTATGACCTTGACCGTAAAGCAGGCGGTTTAAGAATTCTTCCGCCTTATAATACGAGTCTTGCTAAAAGATTTCACGGCAATATCGAAGCACTTGCGGGAAGTCCTGCTTTTATAGAGCGAAGCGGGGCGGACTATATCGTTCTTTATAATGGGGACAGTATTGCCAATGTAGATATAGAATCTTGCATAGATTTCCATATCGAAAAAGGTGCCGATATAACAACGGTTTATGCTTACGGTAAAAGTCCCGAAAAGCATAAGCATACTATGATTTTAGACCTTGACGGCGATACCGTAAAATCGGCGAAGTTTTCAAACGATTCGCTTGATAATGTAAACTATTCGATAGGCATAACCGTAGTTAACAAGAAGGTCCTTTTACCGCTTGTTGAAGAGGCAAACCAAGAGGGACTTACCGATTTTAACCGCGATATTATCGCCAACAAACTAAGCGAACTTAAGGTTTTCGGCTTTAAGCATAGCGGCAAAGTCTTTGTTATGGACAGTATAAATTCCTATTACAATGCCAATATGGCACTTTTAAATAAGGATACAAGACACGATTTATTCAATTTGTCACGTCCGATATTTACAAAAACGCGGGACGATATGCCTACCCGCTACGGAACTAAATCAAACGTTCAAAACAGTGTTGTGGCGGATGGTTGCATTATAGACGGTACGGTTAAAAACAGTATTTTGTTCAGAGGCGTAAAGGTAGAAAAAGGTGCGGTGGTAGAAAACAGTATCATTATGCAAGAAGCACTTGTAAGCGAAAATGCGGTTGTAGACTGTGTTATAGCGGATAAGAATTCTTCAATAAGCAAAGGCGCTACCGTAAAAGGAACAAAAGAGGATATATTCCATATAAGAAAATTGCAGTTTGTTTAAACAAAGCAAAGGAGTAAAATATGAAAGTCTTATTTGCTTCAAGTGAAGCATACCCGTTTGCGATGTCGGGCGGTCTTGCAGACGTTGCGGGCGCATTACCAAAGGCACTCAGAAAACGTCTTGTAGGGTGCAGAATAGTTTTACCGTTATACAGCGGTATAAGCGAAGAACTTCGCGAAAATATGAATTTTGTTTGCAGTATTACAGTGCCTGTTTCGTGGCGGCGTCAGTACTGCGGAATATTTGAAGCACATATGAACGGTGTTATTTATTACCTTATAGATAACCAATATTACTTTAACCGTAACGGTCTATACGGGTTTTATGATGATGCCGAGCGCTTCGCTTTCTTCTCCCGCGCGGTACTCGAAATAATACCGCATATCGGTTTTACCCCCGATATTATTCACTGTAACGATTGGCAGACTGCAATGATACCCGTATATCTTAACGAACTTTATAAGTTTGACGAAAAGTATAAGGATATCAAAACGGTATTTACAATTCATAATATTCAGTATCAGGGCAAATACGGTATGGAACTTTACGGGGACGTATTAGGTCTTCCCGAGGGCAGAGAGAGTATAGTTGAGTATGACGGTTGCGTAAACCTTATGAAAGGCGCAATACAGTGTGCGGATAAGGTAACCACCGTATCTCCCACCTATTCAAAAGAGATTTTAGACCCTTACTATTCTCACGGTCTTGACCCGATACTTAAGCAGTTTACCTATAAACTTACGGGCATAGTAAACGGCATAGACTATGACGTGTACAATCCCGAAACCGATAATCTTATATATAAAAACTTTAGCGCCGAAACACTTAATTTGAAAGCACAGAATAAGAAAGAACTTCAAGAGCAAATGGGACTTCCCGTAAAAGACGTACCTTTAATAGGTATGGTTACCCGTCTTGTAAAGCATAAGGGTATTGACCTTGTAAAATGTGTATTTGAGGAACTTTTAAAGGCGGATTTGCAGTTTGTTATTTTGGGCTCGGGCGAATGGGAGTTTGAAACCTTTTTCTATGAAATGGCATCAAAGTACCCCGATAAAGTAGGACTTAAACTCGGCTTTGACCAAACGCTTGCACACCGTATATACGCGGGTGCGGATTTATTCCTT
>JAKSQL010000043.1 GCA_024404125.1 Clostridia bacterium | reverse complement strand
TTTGACCTCTGTTATTTAACATATCAAGACCGATAAGTTTTTCTTTTATTGCCTGTGCCGCAGCAGTTCCCATATTTAAAAGGGACACTTTATCGCCTAACACGTCCCTTATGATATCCTCAAGTATCGGGAAATGTGTACAGCCGAGTATAAGTGTGTCTATACCGTTTTCTTTAAGCGGACTTAAATATCTCTTTACGGTTTCATAAGTTACGGTATCGCCCTTATTTATCCAACCCTCTTCAACTAAATGGACAAGCATTGTTCCCGCAACCTCATAAACCTTTGCATCGGGTATTTTTTCAAGTATCTTATTTTTATGCGCGTGACTTTTTACAGTAGCTGCCGTAGCAAGCACGCCTATTTTTTTGTTTTTTGTGACATTTACCGCCGCGTTTACCGAGTGCGATACCACTTCTATAAACGGTACGGGAAGTTTTTCTCCCTCTTTACCCGCTACCGAAGATACCGTTCCGCAGGCGGCAACTATCAGTTTAACATCTTTGGAAAGAAGAAACTTTTCGTCTTCAAAAGCGTATTTCTTTATGGTGTCGTTACTGCGAATACCGTAGGGCACTCTGCCTGTATCGCCAAAATATTCGATATTCTCATCGGGCAACAGTTTAATTATCTCTTTTACAACCGTAAGACCGCCGAGCCCCGAATCGAAAACCCCTATCGCTCTGCTATCGGACATTGCTCTTCCTCCAAATCACAATTATTCATAATATCTTACCATATTTTTATATTATAATCAACTGTTTTATATATAGATATCAGAGTATTTTTTCCGACAGTGCCTGACAAAAGACCGCCGCTTTTTCAAAATTCATTGAGTCTACGTAGTATTTTTCAATACGGTCATGTGTGCGTTTAGCATCAGACAGCGACAACGCGGCGCTTTTAAGCATTTCAAGGGAAATCCTGTTATTAAAAATCATACGGCTTCTTATATTGTTAAGCGCCGCTACATCGCAAAATCTGCGGGTGTGTATTCTGCGCTCATTACCGTAAAATTTACAAAATCTGTTTTCCGTAAGGAAACACAAATCGAGTTCGGGTATTATAATATGGTCGGTTATCTCGCTCGGTAAGAACGGATTTTTTACCGTTATTACGGTGTATCCGCATATAAGTGCCCTTTTGCGAACGGTATCGTTTATTACATTTGATACGGCACCGTATTTATCGTCTGTAATAATTCTTGTCTTTATATCCTTTACGGTGTTTTGGTACGTAATAATGCCTTTCGGCGTAGTTCCGCTTAAAAATCTTACGTATTCCTTGCCCTCGCCCTCACCTTTTTTTATGTACCGTTTTGAAAGTTCTATGGCAAAATTCTGCAATTTTTCGTATTTTACACATTTAGACTGACGTTTAAAATTATCGTACATAAGCTGTCCCGCGGCGGCAAGATAGCGCGATGCCGTATTATGATATTTCTTGTTTTCAGCCGAAAGTGCAATTATTTCATCTTTAAACTCCACAAGTTTATCTCTGTTCCAAAAATCACCTAAATTTATTATTTCTTCGCAGTATCCTGCCGCTTCGGGTTCTATTGCGTGAGGCAAAGTGCCGTCTAAAATTATCAGTTTCTTTTCCTCTATTATCACACCGTCAAGCGAATCGGGGTCGGAACTGCAAGGACATAAAACGGGATTATACCCTTTATCCGATGCCTTGACCGCCATATATTTTAAAAGCGAGGATTTGCCCGTCCCCGGTCCACCCTTTATAATAAGCGCGTGCCAATTATCCTTTGGCGAATAATTTTTCTTAAAGCAGGATAAAAAGCCCTCGCAGGAATTTGCCGCTAAAAAGTATTTTTTGACCTCTTTTGCCATAAAAAAACCCCCAGATTTAAAAAATTGTTCTACACTTATATTATTCGATGAGGTATTTTTTGACACAACGGCTTTTTTGTGGTATAGTACATTTATGAGTCGGTTACACGGTTGCGCATAGTTTTTATGTGAGGAAAGTCCGAGCCCCGCAGGGCAGAATAGCAGCTAACGGCTGCCGAGGGTGACCTTAGGGAAAGTGCAACAGAGAATTACCGCCGTATTTTACGGTAAGGGTGGAAATGTGAGGTAAGAGCTCACAGTCCGTTCGGAGACGAAAGGGACGTGTAAACCCTATTCGGAGCAACGCTGACTGTGGCGATACACCTGCCCGGTGTGCCACGAAGAGCGGCTTGAGCAAGGAAGCAATTTCTTGTCGAGATAGATGACCGTGCAAGACAGAACTCGGCTTACAGACCGACTCATAAATATAAAAAAATCCCGACTCCAAACGGAATCGGGATAATTTTTTTGAAATAATACTGACTATCTCTTTGAGAACTGCGGTTATTCCCCACGGTGTGGGGAAATGTCCGTCAGGACAAAAGGGACGGACGCTGTCAGCGTCACGGCGAGCGCGAGCCGTGCATAAAAAATCCCGACTCCAAACAGAATCGGGATAATTTTTTTGAAATAATACTGACTATCTCTTTGAGAATTGGGGTGCACGGCGAGCGCCTTTGAGGCCGTATTTCTTTCTTTCTTTCATACGCGGATCGCGTGTTAAGAAACCTGCCTTTTTAAGCTCGGGGCGATATGCCTCGTCTGCCAAAAGAAGCGCACGTGAAATACCGTGACGGATTGCACCTGCCTGACCTGTAACGCCACCGCCTACTACGCGGCAAACAACGTCAAACTTATCGGTGTTCTCTGTAAGTGCCAACGGCTGACGAACGATAAGTTTTAAGGTTTCAAGGCCAAAATAATCGTCAATATCTCTCTCGTTGATGGTAATTTTACCTGTGCCTTTGTAAAGGCGTACACGGGCGACAGAACTCTTTCTTCTGCCGGTGCCGTAAAAATATGGCTTTCCTTCAAACATTATTTCTGTCTCCCTTCGTTAAAATTCAACCTTTTCGGGTTTCTGTGCTACCTGAGCGTAGCTTTCGCCTGCATAAATATGAAGGCGGGTGAGTGCCTTACGGCCGATAGTAGTATCGGGTACCATACCTTTAACTGCGAGTTCAAATGCAAGTTCCGGACGGGTGCTCATTAAAGTTGCATACTGAACTTCTTTAAGACCGCCTATATATCCGGTATGACGGCGATAATACTTCTTCTCAAGTTTCTTTCCTGTAAGAACTGCCTTTTCAGCGTTTATTACAACAACGTGGTCGCCGCAGTCAACGTGCGGAGTAAACTCCGGCTTACCTTTGCCGCGAAGTAAATCAGCAACCTTAACTGCTGTTCTGCCGAGCGGTTTATTTGCTGCATCTACTATATACCACTTACGCTGAATTGTGGCAGGTTTTGCCATAAATGTAGACATAATCAAAACCTCCGTATATTTTTTGTCAGCCCGATTATGATACCATACCTTAAAAACATTGTCAACATATATTTTTAAAAAAATTAATTTAAAAAAGCATATCTCTTGTTTTCTCGCTTTTTCTCTTATTTTCTCTTGTTTGCTCACTTATGATTTTTAAAAATTTGCGGTTTATTTTGTTGTATTTGCGGCTTAAATATGGTATTCTATTACATATATAAAAGTTTTGGGCGGTGAATTTTTTGAGGATACTTGCTGTGGGTGACGTTTTTTCAAGTACGGGTTGCGAATTCCTTATTAAAACTTTGCCGCGTATTAAAAAAGAAGAACAAATTGATTTTACTGTGGTAAACGGTGAAAACTCCGCTGTTGGCAACGGCATTTCAAAGGAAAGCGCCGATATGATTTTTGCCGCCGGTGCCGACGTTATAACGGGTGGTAATCACACACTTAAAAGGCAAGATATCTACCCTGCCTTAGACCAAAATCCGTTTTTACTCCGTCCGCACAATTTAAAGGCGGATTACGGCAAAGGTTACATTTTGACCGATACGGGCAAATACTCAGTAGCGGTTATAAATCTTATGGGAACGTCATTTATGTCGGGCGGTGAAATATCAAATCCGTTTTTAGCGGCAGACAAACTTTTAGAAACTGCAAAAAAGGACGGTGCCGATTTTACCGTAGTTGATTTTCACGCCGAAGCAACCGGCGAAAAAAAGGCACTCGGTCTTTATCTTGACGGTAGAGTAACGGCATTTTTCGGCACTCACACTCATATTGCCACTGCTGACGCGTGTGTGTTAGGCGGCGGTACGGGATATATTACCGATATTGGCTTTACGGGTGTGGAAGACTCTGTTTTAGGGGTTAAAAAAGAGATAATCATAAACCGACTTAAAAGCGGTGATATGTCAAAATTTGAAGCGGCAGACGGCAAACGTATACTTTGCGGGTGCATATTTGAAACCGACCGAAACGGTCTTTGCCGAAATGTTAAACAAATAATAATAAGGGAGGAAGAGAATTGAAATTAAAAAAAGCATTTGCTTTGGTACTTTGCGCAGTTATTCTTTTCTCGTTTACCTCCTGCGAAAGTAAAGGCGGAACAAAAAAGATAAACGGCGAAAGCGAAAAAATAATTTCCGATAAAAAAGCGGAAATTCTCTATTGCAAGACAGACAGTTTAAATCCCTATTTATTAACAACTAAATTAAACCGTCAACTTTCAAAACTTTTATATGAGCCGCTTTTTAAAACCGATAATAACTTAAGTCCCGTAAAAGCGCTCGCAAAGAGCATTGATAATACCGATAAAACCGTAACGGTAAAACTTATAGACACAACCTTTTCTGACGGCAGTAAACTTATTGCAGATGACGTTGTGTATTCGTATAACCTTGCAAAACAGTCAAACGGTGTATATGCTTATCAACTTTATGAGGTGTTGTCCGTAACCGCTAAAGGCAACGATACCGTAGTGTTTGAGCTTACCGTATTTGACCCTTATTTTGCAAATTTACTTGACCTGCCGATAATAAAAAAAGACAGTGACCGTCTTACCGATTCGGACGGTGTTGCAAAAGCCCCCATCGGCTGCGGAAAATATAAAATTTCCGATGACGGCGAAAGTCTTTTAATAAATGATAACTTCTACGGAAAAATAGGTGAAATAGGCAAGATCAAACTTATCAATGCGCCCGATGAAGACGCGCTCGCGCATTACGTAGAGGTAGGCGCTTC
Organism: Clostridia bacterium; assembly: GCA_024404125.1. Lineage (GTDB taxonomy): Bacteria > Bacillota > Clostridia > Oscillospirales > Acutalibacteraceae > UBA737. The sequence continues at coordinate 2,896 of JAKSQL010000043.1, read as the reverse complement.
AACCTTTTATTACACCGACCTTTCAGACGGCAACATTGCCCGTATGAGCGGTAAACGTGCAGACGTAAATCTTAACGCTTTCGTATACATAGGAATAAACGAAAGAAATGCCCTGCTTAAAAACAAAAACGTGCGGTATGCCATCTCTTCGGCGATAAACCGTACCGAGATATGCAAAAGCGCTTATTACAACAATGCAACCGCCGCAACTGGATTTTTTGCGCCGTGGTTTGAAGATACAAAATCAATACAGTCTATAGACTCTAAAAACAATAAACAAATAACAGTTGAGAATCTTGATAAAATAGGGTATAATAGATTAGATAAAGATGGATATTATGTAAATTCAAAAGGAAGCAGACTTTCGTTTTCACTGCTTGTAAACAGTGAAAATCCGTCAAGAGTATTAGCGGCGGAACTCATAAGCAAGCAACTTAAAGACTTAGGCATAGAAATAACCGTAGTTAAAAAGAGTTTTAACGAATACCTTTCTGCCCTTAACTCAAATGCCTTTCAACTTTATCTCGGCGAAATAAATGTTCTTAACAATATGGACTTTTCAAATCTCTGTATCAGCGGCGGAAGTGCAGCGTTCGGATTACTCTCTGCCATAAGCGCAGAAGAGACCGACGGTAAAGAGGTGCCTGCCGAAAATGAACCAAAGCCCGCGGAAATAATTGAGGATACCCCGATTAAGAAAATGATTGACGGGTATAAGTGCGGGCAAAACAGTATAACCGATATTGCAAGTGTTTTACTTAACGAAATGCCGCAAATCCCGATATGCTACCGCAAAGGTATATTCTTTTACGACTCAAAGATAAGCAATAATGTTATATCTTATGCTTCTGACATATATTTTTCAATAGAGAATACAAAATACGAATAGTTTTTCAGGAGGTTTTTTATGATTAACTACGAGACCATTAACGGTAAAATTGAAATTTCCGAAAGTTATCTTTCAAAACTTATCGGTCACGAGGTTACGTCTTGTTTCGGTGTTGTAGGTATGGCACCGAGTTCAAACAAGCAACGTATTTTCGGACTTATTACCAAAAACCCGTCACTTGATACGGGAATTAAGGTAGGCGGAAATATTGACCTTATAAATATTGAACTTCATATCATAGTAACCTACGGTATGAATATAAATGCCATTGCCGAAAGTATTACCGAAAAGGTTAAATACGTTGTTATGGAAAATACCGGCATTGAGGTAAATAAAGTTACCGTTAAGGTTGACGGTATCAAAGAATAATCTTCGCATCTAAAAGGAGTGTTTTATTTTGTTTAACGGAAACACGTTGCGCGATGCTTTGATATCCGCAGCAAATAATCTTACCAACTCGCGCAAGGCGGTTGATGACCTTAACATATTCCCCGTGCCTGACGGTGATACGGGTACTAATATGTCACTTACCCTTAAAAACGCGGTAAGTGAACTTGAAAAGTTAGACGGCGCACCCGCAAATGAAGTCGCAAAAGTAAACTCATCGGCTTTGCTTCGCGGTGCAAGAGGAAATTCAGGCGTTATAACCTCGCTTTTATTCAGAGGTTTTGCAAAAGGTATTACAGGGGAGGAAATCTCCGCAAACGATATTGCAAATGCGCTTGACCTCGGTGTTAAGGCCGCATATAAAGCGGTTATGAAACCCACCGAGGGCACTATACTTACAGTATCAAGGGTAGCATCTGAAAGAGCACTCGAAGCGGCAAAGAACGGCAAAGACGAACTTGAGGTTTTTGCCTGCGCTATCGAGGGTGCCAAAGAGGCGCTTAAAAGCACACCGGAACTTCTACCCGTTCTTAAAAAAGCAGGTGTTGTGGATGCAGGCGGTCAGGGCTTTGTACTGATTCTCGAAGGTATGATGTCGGTATTTGAAAAAGGTGTAATAGTGGCGCCCGAAAATGCCGACGGTGAACAAAGCGCCAACTCCGAAAACAGTTCTGCGGCAGGCAGTTTTGAAACTGAAATCACATTTACTTACTGTACCGAATTTATAGTAAACAAAACGGAAAAATCGCCCGATACCGAAAAACTTAAAAAATACCTTGAATCAATAGGCGACTGCGTAGTAGCGGTTGACGATGAAGAAATAATAAAGGTTCACGTTCATACCGACCACCCCGGAAAAGCGATAGAAAAAGCGCTTGATTTCGGCAGTCTTGTAAAGGTAAAAATAGAAAATATGCGTGACCAACACGAAAAGGCGAAACACGATGCCGAGAGTACCGATAAACCGCCTGTAAAAATGCCTGAAACAAATCAAACCGTAAAGCCCGCGGAAATAACCAAAGATTTCGGATTTGTTTCTGTTTGTGCGGGAGACGGCGTTGCAAGTTTGTTTAATGATTTGGGTGTTGATACTATCGTAAGCGGCGGTCAGACTATGAACCCGAGTACTGACGATATATTAAAAGCGGTTGAGCAAACTCCCGCGCGTACTGTATTTGTACTGCCTAATAACAAAAACATTATTATGGCGGCTGAACAAACCATACCTATAAGTTCGCGTAAGGTAATTGTTTTGCATACGCGCACCGTTCCGCAGGGAATAAGCGCAATGCTTAATTTTGACGAAAGCGAAACGGCAGAAACAAACGCCATAAATATGCTTAATGCCGCCGAAAAGATAGCAACGGGACAGATTACTTTTGCCGCGCGCGACTCTGATTTTGACGGTCACGAAATTAAAAAAGGTGAGATTTTAGCACTTAAAGAAGGCAAGGTTGCTTTTTGCGATACCGACCTTACCGCTGCCGCAGTTAAGCTTTTAAAACAGATGGTTAAGAAAAACAGTCAGTTCATAACGGTGATTACGGGTGAGGACGTATCGGCAGAGCAGACAGATAACATTGAAAACATTTTAAAAGAAAAATTCGGACAAAAAGCCGA
>JAKSQL010000042.1 GCA_024404125.1 Clostridia bacterium | reverse complement strand
CTATACTTATATGCGAAAATTCGGAAGGTGAAATGAAGGCGATATTCGGCGATACAGTAAGTTTTTCGGTACTGTCTGTTTATAAGCGAATGTTATTTCATTCACAGACGGTATCTCTTGCTGTTTTAAAAAAACTTGTTATTTCAAAACCGGAAAAATTACAGTTGTATAATGCCAATCCCGTAAACGATGATTTTCTCGGCTTTTCCGCAATCTATTATCCATGGATATACCAAAGGGATCCGGATGGACGCAATTATACCGAGGAACAGGCAAGAGAAGAACTCGACCGTCTGAAAAAAAGCGGAATTAAAATTGTAAGACTGACTGTTTTTGCAAGTTATGATTGGTATGATGAAGAAAATAATTCGTGGCACTTTGATGACGAAAAATTTTATGCCCAATTAAGAAGCTTAAAAGAAATAGAAATTCGTGATATTGATATGGTTATCAATGTTGAATGGGGTAATGCAATACAAACTTCTTGTCATGTTTTCGGCGACAATAGATTTTATAAGTTTTCTTTTGAAAAAGAATGTGAACTGTTTGGCGATTTTGTATATGAGTTTTTAAAAGTGTTGAGAGAAAACGGGATTTACAGGGCAAAATATATTTCGTTCTTTTCTGAGCCCAATAATGAAAAAGCTGCTGTTTTTGACGGAAACAAGGATTCAAAGTATCGGGAAAAAATGAGCATAAGTGCTGTTCACAAAAAGTTGAAAAAAGAAGGAATCAGAGACGATTATAAGTTAATAATGGGACAGACCGCTATCGGTGTCGATATTTGGAATTACACCTGGCAACTTATCAAACCGACTTATGATGCAGTAAATGAATATGCGGATATATGGGCTTATCATACCTACAATCTTGCTACTACTGAATATGGAAATACCGCATCAAATTTCGAGATGATTTTGGAAGCGGTTAATGACTCAATAGAGGATAAGCTCGGATTATCGGCTAAAGATGTATGGTTTGATGAATATAATGCACTTGAATACGGCACGGATAATTCTTCAATCGAAAGAGATAAATTAAGAATAAGGTATCCGCTTAATCTTGTTTCCGGTATGGTCAGTTTGTTAAACACGGGATATAAAACCGTTATTAACTGGACATTCGTTGATACCTTATGGATTGGTTCGCACAACGGCAAGAATAATCACTTTGACGGTTGGCACGATGGTGTTCACTGTCACGGACTTATGCCTAATTTGATGCAAAGTAAAATCCCTTATAGGTCGTATTATGCTTATACTTTGTTTTCAAAATATATTAAGGATGGAAAAATTTTCAGAGGGGAAAACTCCGAAGAAAAAGAGATGTGTTGCACCGCGGCATTAAACAACGATGGAAGTATGGCAATTGCAGTTATCAATTCAGGTCTTTTGGGCAGGTCTTTTGTCCTTAATTTTGATGAAGACCTTGCGGATAAAACATTTTATCGTCATTTGTTTGTGTGTACGGAAAATTACAAAGATGAAAATGCCACAATCATTTCAAGTGACAAGGTGTTTAAAAATGTAACCAACATACTTAAGGATACATTGCCCGCTGGTTCGGTTGCGGTTTACACTACAGAAAAATAACTTTTATACTATTTCAAATTTCTGGGGGAGTGTTATGAAATACCCTGATTACTTAAAAACGATTGTAGATGTAACAAAGGAGCCGTATTTTGCGGATAATAGCGGCAAAACCGATTGTACCGCCGTATTAAGGCAGGTATTTGATGATTTACTCTCAAGGGAAATCAAAGGAATTTCGGATACGAAAGCCAAACTGGATAAAATGGGAGAAAATGATGTTTATATCGGATTTGAAAACCGCAAGGAAGACGGCCATACCGATGTGATTTTCCCCGAATTCGTGCCTGATGCAAGGATAATATATTTTCCGTCAGGAGTTTATTTGATAAGTGATACACTTTCCTATACCTTTAAAGATTTTAAAAATATTTTAAAATCAAAATATTTTTCCGAGCTTGCACGAGGAATTCATATTATGGGAGAAAGCAAAGAAAATACCGTAATCCGCCTAAAAGATTACAGTTTGGGGTTTGATACCGAGAAGTATGTTGTTTCAAATATTATGAACGATGAAGTTACAAATATCGGTCAGTTAAATACCGTTTGCGATATTACGATAGACTGCGGAAAAGGCAATTCAGGCGCTGTTGCTCTTCACTTTAATTCCAACAATTCAGGGCGAATAGAAAATGTTAATATTGTTTCAAGCGGTTCAAAATACGGAATTTCTGCAAATAGTTGTGATGGGTGTTTTAAAAATATAGATATATCCGGATTTGAATACGGTATTTATTCAAAAAGCGGTTCGCCCGCGGTTTATGAAAACTTAAGTTTTAACAATATAAAAAACAGTGCGTTTTTGCTTAATAGAAGCAGAGATGTTTTTCGGAACATCAATTCAAAAGACAGTTCTCTTGTTTGCTTTGAAAGTGAAACCGGCAACGGCTGTTTGTTCGAAAACTGTAATTATCCGCCTGATACCGATGTTAAAAATAATGCCGTCTGCGTATATGACAACGGCAAATTTTATAAGTTCGGTGCCGCCGCGAATAATTCGGGTGAGCCATATTTACTTAAAAATGGAGCGCAATTGCCAAATAGCGTATGCCCTCAAACTCACGAATGGGTTTGCGTTGACGATTTCGGTGCAATGGGGGACGGTAAAACCGATTCGACACTTGCCATACAAAAGGCATTTGAAAGCGGAAACCCGTATATACTGTTTGGTGACGGTCATTATCTTGTAGACAAACCTATAACCGTACCTAAAACGGTTAAAGCGATTGATTTTATGTTCTGCGATTTATTTGCAGGCGAAAATCTTAAAAATATGAAAAATGAAGGTCTTTTTGTAATAAATGAGGAAAGTAAAGAGCTGATTGAATTCAGAAATCTTTATACATTTGAACAGTTTTACGGTTATATGCATTTAATAAAGCATTCGGTAAAGCGAGATATACTTTTGCGTGACTTACATACTCAAGCGGCGGCATTGTACTTTAATACAGTAGGCGGAAGCACTGTTTGGATAGATAACTGTGCTTGCACTACCGGTACATTTTCGCAGGATTATATTCTTTCAAGAGTAGGTCACAGTCCGGAATATTCATCGGTTATTCCGTTTGAGTTTCATAATCAGACGGTTTATGCATTTCATATCAACCCCGAACGGGCTGATATTGAAGTGCTTAATGACGGCGGAAGTTTACTAATCTACGGCTTAAAGGTTGAAGGCCCGGGTACTGCGGTCAAAACTGTAAACGGCGGTATCAGCGAGGTATATACCGGTACTGCGGGGATAGGTAAGAACAGTGTACCGAATGCTGTTTTTGAGACCGAATATTCCGATGCTTTGATAGCAATGTATCATATTTTCGGAATAAAAGGCATGCCGACACTTGACTATAATAAAATAATTGAGGAATTGGATTTGGCGGGAAGACTGGTTATGCATAAAAGCGAAATTGATGACCCGTATAAAACAGAACATTCAAGGTGTTTGAATTTCTATTCGGCATGTTTAAAAAAAGCAGGGGGAGAAACTTTATGACTGCTGATTTAAATTTTGATGTTTTTACGGGATTAAGTGCCTTTGCCGAACTTAATATTCAAAAAGACGGTAACTTGTCAGGTGAACGCTGTGCGCTTGAACTTTTAAGCCGAACGGAAAATTCACTTACATTTGGTGAAAAAACGCTGGGTATAGATTTTACGGTTACATTATCGACTTGTAATAACAGTAAAGTGTTGCGGTATAAAGCAAATTTTACGCCCCGAAATCTCGGAGATGTAAGGGATAGAAATCATTTTGCAATAAACTGTGCGGTAGGTCTTCATATCGGCGGTATTGAGAAATTCAAAAAATATTTCGCAACCTACCGTAAATGTGACTTTTGGGTGCATCCTGCTTTCGGAACGAACCTTTCATCACTACCCAAAAACACACAGACCGTTTTGTTTGATACGGGAGAAAATTACGGTTGCTTTACAACGGTTTGCGATAAAATCTTTAAGTCATCGGTTGAGGGTCGTGAGGATTGCGGTTTTGAATTATTTATAAAGAGTAATGATTATAGGAACTGTGCCGATACGGTGGCACTTGTGTATTCATTTGGAACCGATGCCTATGAACTGCCTAAAACGGTTATTTCTGATGCATTTGTCTCAATGGGTAAAAAGCCCATTATGCGTAAGGAAAGAAAATACCCGAATGTTCTTGAATATCTCGGTTGGTGCAGTTGGGATGCGTTTCATATGGATGTTACCCATAACGACCTTGTAAACAAAGCAAGGGAATTTAAGGAAAAGGGTATTCCTGTACGCTGGATGCTTCTTGACGATATGTGGGGAGATGTTCCCAATAACAATATCCCGACGATGCATTCCCGTGAACTCGATAGTTTTGAAGCGGCACCTGACCGTTTTCCAAAAGGACTTACGGGCATTGTTTCGGAGCTTAAAGAAAAATATGATATGTTTGTAGGTCTTTGGCATCCCACAACGGGATATTGGCACGGAATAAATCCTACATCAAAGCTTGCGAAAGAGTACAAAGATTTGCTTTTTTATTCGCTTGATAAGGTTCTTATCCATTCGTATGATAGGGAAAAGATAAAAGAATACTATGACCGTCAGCATAAATTTTATAAATCCTGCGGTGTTGATTTTATCAAGGTGGATTATCAGTCGAGCATAGATTATTACGGTAAACTTGTAACCTCATACGGTGAGGCGGCGGATAACCTCCATAATGCAATAGAATATGCTGCGGATAAATATTATGACGGTCAGCTTATAAACTGTATGGGGCAGGCAAGTGAAAACTTCTGGCACCGTGACCATAGTGCGGTGTGCCGTTTCAGCGGTGATTTCCAACCCGAAAACCGCAAATGGTTTGCAACCCATATTATGCAATGCAGTTTTAATTCAATGGTGCAGGGAACGGTTTATACGGGCGATTTTGATATGTGGTGGTCTGATGACGGTCAGGCGGTACGCAATTCGGTACTTCGTGCCATGAGCGGCGGGCCGATATACATAAGCGACGAACTCGGCAGAAGTATTAAAGAAACTATAATGCCAACAGTTTTATCTGACGGCAGAATTCTACGCCTTAAAAATCCTGCATATCCGTCAAACGACTGTCTGTTTGATAATCCGAAAGAATCCGGCAACCTTTTCAAGGTTTTTAATACTTATAAAGATTGCGGTATACTTTCGGTCTTTAATATTGATAGCAGTGAAAGATGTGTTTCGGGCAGGGTTTCGGCTTGTGATATGCGTCTTGATACAAAAAAAGATTATTGTGTATATGATTGGTTTGCCAAAAAAGCATTTAAGCTTTGTGCAAACGATTCGTTTGAGTTATCCTTAACGAATTGTGACGATTTCAAACTGTACTTGTTTGTGCCGATAGAAAACGGTAACGCAGTAATAGGTCTTGCCGATAAATATATGTCGGTAGCTTCTTTTGACAAAAAAGGTGAGAAGTACACCTTTGCGGATGATGGGACGGTTTGTGTTTATTCCGAAGAAGGTGTCACTGTAAACGGTGAGTTTTTGAAAAGTACCGGTAACAGTCCTCTTTATGTGTTTTTTGCCAAAAAAAACGAACAATATGAATTTCATTGATACATGATACACAAAATATGTTGATTTAACATTGTATATTGTCGATTAAACAATATACTTTTTAAAAATCGTCATGCTATAATTGTTTTGGCAAATAATATTTTTAAGGAGGATATTTATATGAAAAATAGTAAGCGCGTTTTGTCCTTGGTACTTTCTTTTGCATTGATATTGGGAACAATCGGCTCCTCATTTATCTTTGCAAATGCAACTGCCTCGGGCGTGTGGGATGGCAATATGTCTGCTTCTCTTTCAGGAACAGGTACTGAAACTGACCCATATCTTATTCAGAACTCGGCTGATCTTGCTTATTTTGCAAGTTCGGTTAATGGCGGAAATGATTATGCCGGAAAATTGGTTAAATTAACAACCGACCTTGTTATTAACTCAAATGCGCAAGATTATGTTACTTGGGCAACTACTGCACCTGCTAATACTTGGACACCTATCGGTTCGTATATCCTTAATGTTAGCAGTAAGCCATTCAAAGGTACATTTGATGGCGGCAGTCACACCATTTCGGGTGTTTATGTAAATACCACAAACCCTAACGGCGGATTATTTGGTCAAATAAATAATGCTACCGTAAAAAATCTTAATGTTGTTAATTCATATATTGAAGCCAAAGATTTTGCGGCAGGCTTAATTGGCTATGCTAACAGTGGTTCAAGTGTTATTAACTGCTCATTCACAGGTCTTGTTAAAACCAAAGATGCAACTGGTTCGTCTCATGCTGCAGGTTTAATTGCACAGGTAACCGGTGCTGTAAATGTTGAAAAATGCTTTACCGAGTGTAAAATCATTTCGGGTACACGATCGGCAGGTTTAGTAGGTAGTTCGGAAGCCAATCTTACACTTGTTATTAAAAACTCTTATTCTATTGTGGATATTCCGGTTGTAGCAGCACAAAATACCCCTGCAGGTATCTTTGGATTTGCACAGGGCAGTGGCACTGTTACCGTTACAAATTGCTATACCATAGGCACCGGTGCAAATCCGGCCGGTGCAGCAAGAGAACTCAGACTTGTAGGTGAAATTACCAGTCCCGTTACATCTTCTTGCACCAACTCTTATTATTGCCAAACCTCAGATAGTGCAACTATGTGGGGCGTTAACCAAGGTACCAAAAAAGCACCTGCTGACTTTACTAACGGCACGGTTGCAGATTTGCTCGGTCCGTATTTTGAACAGGGCGATACTCATCCTATTCTTGCTGATTTTAAACTTGAAGGTGAAGGCACTGAAGAATCTCCTTATTTGATTAAAAATGCAAATGATTTTGCTTACTTTGCAAATTTTGTAAACTTCGGCGAAACCTTTGAAGATAAATATATTTTACTTGCAAACGATATTGAGTTTAACGAAAATGCGCAAAATTATGAAACTTGGAAAACTACCGCTCCTGCTAATACTTGGACTCCTATCGGAAAAATAGGTAGTTACTTCAAGGGGACTTTTGACGGTGACGATCACACTGTCAGCGGTTTGTATGTAAAGACTACTGCAACTAACGGCACCGGTTTGTTCGGCGCTACGCAAAATGCTATCATCAAAAATATAAAGGTAACTGATTCTTATATCGCTGCCGATGATGCTGTTGCAGGTATCGCAGGTTTTGCCGATAACACTTCTTTCTTATGTTGTTCATTTGACGGATATGTATCTGCAAACGGTTCAAAAATAAGAGGTGTAGCAGGTATTGCCGATTATTGCCGTAACAGTTGTACAGCTGTGTGCTGCAGTGTTTCCGGTAAACTTTCTGCTAATATATATGGTGCGGGTGGTATTTTCGGTAAGAATTATGCCGATAACGAAAAAATTATTTTAACCGTCAAAAACAGTTATTGCGATGCAATTTATACAGCTGACTACAATAGTATTGATAACTATGCAGCAGGTATGGTCGGCCCAATAGGTGCAACCGTTACAGGCAGTAAGGTTGATATAATAGATTGTTTTTCAACTGCCTATTCTATACGCAAAAATGATATGTCGATGCGCAGATTGTCTCTTGTGAGTAAGACGGCAGATGCTGTTACTGTAACTTCTACCAATTCGTATTATTTGTTTGATGAAGGTGACAACAACAGTTGGCTTTGCAGTGATTATCCTATTTACGGCACTGCAAAAAGTACCACTCAATTTTCGAACGGCACAGTTGCAGAATTATTAGGGCCTATGTTTGCTCAAGGCACAACCCACCCTGAGTTCAGAAAACTTTCGGGTGAGGGTACAAAAGCATCACCTTATTTGATAAATAATATAACCGAGTTAGATTGCTTTGCAGGTCTTGTAAACTCACGTAAGACTCTTGA
>JAKSQL010000041.1 GCA_024404125.1 Clostridia bacterium | reverse complement strand
TTTCCTTCATAAGTTCGCTCTTATCAGAATCGGATATACCGTCAATAACCGCAGAAACTTTCTTGTTAAGTGAAGAGCCCTTTCTTATTGCAACGGCAATAGCGGTATCACCCTCATCGCAGGTAAATCCGGTATCGTTATTTACTAGTGCCGCATAGGTTATGTTATCGTTAGCGGAACAAAGCGCAAACGCAGTCGGTTCCTCGGCAATATAACCGTCAATGGTGTTTGCGGTAAGAGCAGTATAAAGCATAGTAAAGTCTTTCATCACACTGCTTTGTACGTTTTTGATTTGCTTTACCGCATCCGCGTGGAAAGTACCGTCCTGTGCGTTAATCTTAGCGCCTTCAAACTCTGCAAGAGTTTTTGCGGTGGCATACTTACTCTCTTTGTTAACTATTATAACAAGATTTGATACATAGTAATTTGAGGTAAAGTCAACCGTTTCTTTTCTTTCCTCTGTAGGACTCATGCCTGCTATTACACAGTCAAGATTTCCCGATTCAACCGCAGGAACAAGAGCATCCCACTCGTAAGCATATACTTCAAGTTTAACACCGAGTGCTTTTGCGATTTTGTTCGCTATCTGAACGTCATAACCGTTAGCATAACCGTCAGCATTCTTAATTTTAACCGCACCGTTTGAATCGTCACTCTGCGTCCAGTTAAAAGGTGCGTATGCACATTCCATACCTACTTTAAGCACACCTGCGGAAGTAACGTTATCAAGGTCTTTTTCGGGCTCAACCGATTTGCCGCAAGCCGCGAACGAAAGACAAATAACTGCCGCCAACACAATTGCCAATACTTTTTTCATAAAAATCATCCTTTCAAAATAATAAAGGTTGCACTTTAAATAAAGCACAACCTTTTTAATACACAACATAAATATAATGCATATCAAGATAGCGCTCCACTAAAAGTGACAGTATATTACATATTTTGCAGTATCCCAACGGTAAAATTTCGGAAACAACTTAACCGTTTCGGCAATATCCCCTTTCACGCGAAGCATTTCCGTGCTTTATTTCGCGCTACTGATGTTTATTGCACCTCTATCAAATATAACGGTATGATATCACATACTTTTTTATTTGTCAACCATAATTTTTACAATTTTTTCGGATAAATCAAGGTTTTTACTTCCATCGGGTGTAAAACAACGTTTTTCTCTTCCACACCGCAACCGCAAATATCAGTTGTGTTTTCACCCGAATATAAATTCATAAGGAATACCGCCGTATGTTCTTCATCTTCCAAAACCGATGTGAATATATGCGGATTTGAATGAATAAGCGTGGGTTGGGTGTCAAGTCTTTCCAACAACGAGCAAAGTAATTGAACCTGTGAAAATACAGTCAGTTTATAATATTGGAGTGCCGCAAAAACAATGTGTGAACTTCCTACCGTTTTTTCAGTAATGACACAATCGCCGGTTTCTAAATCCGTTCCGAGTGAAAAGTTATCAGAACAAACACCGGTAATATAAACATTATATGTTTTAAGCCCGTTTTCATTATAAACAACTGTTCTCCTCTTATATGGGCCTTTCTCATATTCAATTCCAATATAATCTTTCAGTATTGTGCAGGGATTATAGTTTTCGTCAAGAGTTGGAACGGTTGTAAACAACAAAAGGTTGCCGCCCTTTTTCAAAAACTCCACAACATTTTCCTGAGATTTCTTCGACATTGCATCTGAAGCACAAAGGATCAGGGGCTTTTTGATATCGGGTATGTTTTTAGAAATATCCGACATTTCCGGTGCAAACTGTGAAGCGAAAAGCGAATACAGAATTCCGTTACGTACCATTTTGATCCTATCGAGTTGCCCTATCGGTGTAGCATAACCGAAATACTCACTGCAGAACCACTCATTTTCATAAGCAACCGTTACAGAAGTTTTACGATGTGCCGATTCAAGCCACGGGTTTTGCTTCAAAAATTCGCAAAATCGTTGTGCTACATTATAGGTTTTATTAACCGTGCCGTCCGCATGAACTAATGCGTTAAAATCATATATATCGCAGGTAAGCCCGCTATTTTCAAAATTAGGACCGCCCGTATATATGTAAAAATTAAATCCTTTAAGTCCCATAGCGATATTAGTGAAATACCACGCTTCAAGGTCTTCGGATAAAATCGGCGGGAAATCACTGCACGAGCCACCGGCAAGTTCCATAGCCGTTGCAGGCATTCCCATATTGCGAAGTTGTTCGCAAGAAAAGAAAACTCTTAAAGCAGATTGCGGTGTAGGATTGTTTTGCTTCCAAGACTGGTCCAAATTATAATAATGGTCGGAAGCAAGTAAAAAATTATCAACTTGCTTTTCAATGATAGTATCAAAGAGTCCGTTCATAGAATTGTTTGCACTGTTATGACAAATATATTCCCTTATGCCATCTTCATATAACCACTCGGTTAGAGTTCGAAGATAATCGCCTGTCATAGACAAATAGAAATCAAAATAATCCTTACAACTGCGACAATCACCTACCGATGATTTCTCGTTCCATTCTGCAGGGAAAACCTCTGCAAAAGAGGAAAAATCTTTTTGATATGCTTTGTTTAATTTATCTATGCTACCGTACTTTTTAATCAGCCACGTAGCATAAAGACCGTCTTCTTTGCCAATTCCGAAAGTTTCTCTGTTATAATCGATAGTGTTTTTCCAAATCTGCTCGCCCATAACCTCGTTATCGACCTGAACAAAACATATAGGACCGCCGTTTGCACGAAGATAAGGTTTTACTATTTTTGCAAATTCGCGAAAATATTTTCTTGCTTTTTCAAGGAACAAGGGGTGATTATATGACGGAACACGTATTCTTTTGCCGTTCCATCTTTGTGCGCATATTTGAGGATATGAATCAAACAACCATGCGGGAAGTCCGTCGTCAACAAGTTCCGAATACTGAAGCGGTCCCGGACGGATAATTACCGATAAATCCATTTCCTTGCAAAGTTCAAGAAATGAAACAAGGTCGCGACTGCCTATATCTCCAAATATAATATTGCCCTCTGTCGGCTCATGGATACGCCACGGAACATAGGTTGCCACACAGTTACCGTTCATTTCACGGAACAGTTCAAGGCGAACTCTCCAATCTTCCTTAGGCACACGAAAATAGTGAAATTCGCCCGACATCAAAAAGGCAGGTGCTCCGTTAACACGGTATTCACCGTCTTTAATATCAAATATCATATCTTTTCCTCCAAACTGACAGTTAAGGTATCGTTGCGGGTACCAAAACAATCACATATAATTATGTAATAATAATATATCGTTACAAGTAAAAAAACAATATCAAAAACTCGGTAAATCAGTAAAAACACACTCATAATCATGCTTATTTGCTAAAATCTTACCATACCGCCGGCAAAGTATACTGTAAACCACTTTGCAAATAACAAAATTAAGCCCCGAAAATTCGGGGCTTAAAATCATTAAATACCAAACAACCCATGCGTCAACTGCTTTTGAAGCGCCTTGCCGACGCTCTCAAATCTTAGTCGTTTACATAAGGAAGTAACGCTATCTGACGGGCACGCTTAATAGCGGTGGTAAGTTCACGCTGATGTTTAGCGCAGGTACCGGTTGCCCTTCTCGGCAATATCTTCGCGCGCTCGGATACGAACTTGCGAAGACGTGCTACGTCCTTATAATCAATCTCTTCTACACGCTCTGCGCAAAAATGACAAACTTTTTTACGGGGCTTTCTGTGAAGAGGTCTCTCAGTCTTTTCCATTGAAAGTTCCTACCTTTCTAAAAAGTGTGAAGATTAAAAGGGTAAATCCTCGTCCGCACCGTCTGCAATTTCACTGAAATCACTTTCACCGGCATTCGAGAAAGAAGCGGCATCGCCTAACTCTTCACCGGGAGCGGAAACGGCATTACTGTCCCTTTTAGATTCTACAAACTGGGCATTGTTAACAACCACCTCAAACGCGGTGCGGTTGTTACCGTTCTTATCGGTATAACGGCGGGTCTGAATAGAGCCCTCGATACCTATCATATTGCCCTTTTTAAAATACTTTGTTATGAACTCGGCATTCTGACGCCATGCAACTACGTTGATAAAGTCGGTCTGCGGTTCTTCGCCTGAACGGTAACGGCGACTTACTGCAATAGAGAAAGATGTTACCGAGATACCGTTCGGTGTGGTTTTAAGTTCCGGATCGGCGGTAAGACGGCCTGTTAATACTACAAAATTAAACATATTCTTTGTCCTCCATTACTTTTTGATTACCATTACTCTTAAAACACCCTCGGTAATACCTGCTACACGTTCAAGTTCTGCGGGAAAATCCGCTTCTGCCGTGAACAAAGTAAACACATAATAACCTTCGGTTTCATCGTTGATGGGATATGCCAAACGGCGCTTACCCCAATCATCAACGTTTTCTACCGTAGCGTGTTTTGCGATGAGTTCGTCTATCTTGCTTTTAACGGCGTTGGTCGCTTCTTCGCCACCTGCTACCGAGTAAACAAGTGCTGCCTCATACTTTGCGGTCATTTCGTTGCACCTCCTTTTGGACATTTGGCCGTACTTTATAGATACGGCAAGGAGCTAATTTTCAAAATAATATTTAATTAGCAAGAGTTATTATAACAAGATTTGCCCGATTAGTCAATATTTTTTTATAACTATTGATTTTTTGCACACTTATAAGTATAATACTATTGAATTTATTGCAAGGAGGCAGTTAATATGTTACTCGCCATTGATATCGGGAACACAAATATTACACTCGGCGCTTACGATGAGAATGTGCTTAATTTCACCGCAAGACTTTCTACCGACACTAAAAAGACCGCCGACCAATATGCCGTTGAAATCAAAGATATTTTGGAACTCCACGGTCAAAACTATTCCCGTATTGAAGACTGTATTATTGCCTCGGTAGTGCCGTCAGTTAAAGAGGCGGTAAGTCACGCGGTTTCGCTTCTTTGCGATATAGTACCGCTTAATTTGGGACCGGGTGTAAAAACAGGTCTTAACATAAAAATAGATAACCCCGCTCAACTCGGCGCCGACCTCGTTGCAGGAGCGGTAGGAGCAATAAACGAATACACCCTGCCCTGCGTTATAATCGATATGGGCACAGCATCTACCATTTTTGTAATAGATAAAAACGGGCAATTTATAGGCGGAGCCATTGCGGCGGGAATACATTTAACCCTTGAGGCGCTTTGCAGTAAGACTTCACAGTTACCGAGTGTAAGTATAAGCGCACCCAAAAGTGTAATAGGCACAAATACTGCGGACTGTATGCGTTCGGGGCTTATCTACGGCACCGCTTCTATGCTTGACGGTATGATTGACCGTATAAAAGACGAACTCGGCGAATACCCCACGGTAGTTGCTACGGGCGGTCTTTCAAAAGAGGTTATCACCTACTGCAGAAATGACATAATATATAATGAAAATTTGTTGCTTGACGGTCTTAAGGAGATTTACGACCGTAACAAATGATATAAAAAATTTATGAACTGTACCAAATACCAAAGCATTGAAACTTAAATCAGATTTTGGAACAAAATTCTTTGACCTAAAAGCCGCCATTTTAGGCCGGTTCAAGTTTAAATGTTTTGGTATACGGACAGTATCGGAGGAAATTTTATGGCAAGTTCAAAAAAGACGGCGATTTTAGGACTTTTCACTGCTCTTATTATCGCATTGCAGGTTTTAAGTTATTTTGTTAAGGTAGGCACTTTCAGTATATCCCTTACCCTTATCCCGATTGTTTTGGCGGCGGTTATGTACGGTCCGTCTTACGGGGCGGTTTTAGGCGCCGTATTCGGTGCGGTTACCTTTATCGGCTGTATTACGGGAATTGATGCGGGCGGACAGATGCTTTTACAGTCAAGCCCCGTTATCACGCTGATATTAACCCTCTTTAAAGGTGCGGCGGCAGGTTTTGCGGCAGGTATTATCGCAAGACCGTTGTATAAAAATCATAAAACTTTCGCGGTTATATTATCGGCAACTGTGGCACCGATAGTGAATACAGGCATATTTATCGCATTTTTAGTGCTTTTCTTTAAGGATACCCTTTATATTTGGGCAGGCGGGAACAATATTGCTTATTACGTTGTATTCTCTCTTGTGGGAATAAATTTCCTAATTGAACTTTCGTTAAACGCGATTTTATCCCCCGCAATATTAAGAGTTACGAAAATACTGAAAAAATAGACCAAAAGCGGCATTTTTTTGCCGCTTATTTTATTTATTATATTTAATTTTAAAGAAAATCGAAAAAATGCTTTATTTTTCCGTAAAAATTTGGTATAATAACTTGGATATTGAAAAAATATCGCGCAAGATATGTTTAAACTTGGATTTAATCCATAAAATTTTTTAGGAGGTTGATTCGATAATGAGTCACAAGTACGTTTACCTATTCAGCGAAGGCAACGCAAACATGCGTGAGCTTTTAGGCGGTAAGGGTGCTAACCTTGCAGAGATGACCCAGATAGGTCTTCCCGTTCCCCAGGGTTTCACCATTTCCACCGAGGCCTGCACACAGTATTATGAAGACGGCCGTCAGATTAATCCTGAAATTCAGGCGCAAATCATGGACTACATTGAGAAGATGGAACAAATCACCGGCAAGAAATTCGGTGATAAGAAAAATCCGCTTCTCGTTTCGGTACGTTCAGGCGCTCGCGCTTCAATGCCCGGAATGATGGATACCATTCTTAACCTCGGTCTTAACGAAGAAGTTGTTGATGTTATCGCAGAACAGTCTAACAATCCCCGTTGGGCTTGGGACTGCTATCGCCGTTTCATTCAGATGTTCTCCGACGTTGTTATGGAAGTCGGCAAGAAGTATTTTGAGAAACTTATCGACGATATGAAGGCAAAGAAAGGCGTTACTTACGACGTTGAGCTTACTGCCGATGACCTTAAAGAACTTGCAAATCAGTTCAAAGCAGAATATAAGAACCAACTCGGCACCGATTTCCCGAGCGATCCTAAGGAACAACTCTTTGAAGCAATCAAAGCTCTTTTCCGCTCATGGCACAACCCCCGTGCAAACATCTCCCGTATGGACCACGACATTCCTTATTCTTGGGGTACTGCCGTTAACGTACAGATGATGGCTTTCGGTAATATGGGTGACGATTGCGGTACCGGCGTTGCATTTACCCGTAACCCCGCTACCGGCGAAAAGGGCCTTATGGGCGAATTCCTTACCAATGCTCAGGGTGAAGACGTTGTTGCAGGCGTTCGTACTCCTATGCCGATTGCAGAGATGGCTGAAAAGTTCCCTGCGGCATTTGAGCAGTTCAACAAAGTTTGCGCTACTCTTGAAAATCACTACCGTGATATGCAGGATATGGAATTCACCGTTGAGCACGGTAAACTTTATATGCTTCAGACCCGTAACGGTAAGCGTACCGCTGCCGCTGCTATAAAGATTGCCTGCGACCTTATTGATGAAGGTATGATCACAGAGCAGGAAGCTCTTATGCAGATTGATGCTAAGAGTCTTGATATGCTTCTCCACCCGACCTTTGATGTTAAAGCACTCAAAGAAGCAGATAAGAACAATGTTGTAGGTAAAGGTATTGCCGCTTCCCCCGGTGCCGCTGCAGGTAAGATAGTATTTACCGCAGAAGATGCTGCAGAGCTCGGCAAGAAGGGCGAAAAGGTAGTTCTTGTTCGTCTTGAAACCTCTCCTGAAGATATCGAGGGTATGAAATATGCTCAAGGTATCTTAACCGTTCGCGGCGGTCAAACTTCACACGCTGCCGTTGTTGCACGCGGTATGGGTACCTGCTGCGTTTCCGGTTGCGGTGATATTAAGATGGACGAAGAGAATAAGCAGTTCACTCTTGCAGGCAAAGTATTTAAAGAGGGTGACGGTCTTTCACTTGACGGTTCAACCGGTAATATTTACGATATGATTATTCCTACCGTTCCCGCAGACCCCAACAGCGGTTACTTCGGCAGAATAATGAAACTCGCAGATAAATATAAGAAACTCGGTGTTCGCACCAATGCTGATACTCCGGCAGATGCTAAGCGTGCTGCTGAACTCGGCGCACAGGGTATCGGTCTTTGCCGTACAGAGCACATGTTCTTCGGTGACGGCAGAA
>JAKSQL010000040.1 GCA_024404125.1 Clostridia bacterium | reverse complement strand
CGATTACGACCTTTCTCAACATGCCGAACATTCGGGCGAGCCGATGGAATATTTCGACCCCGAAACAAATGAAAAATTCATTCCTTACGTAATAGAGCCGTCACTCGGGGCAGACAGAGTAACCCTCGCGTTCCTTTGCAATGCCTACGATGAGGAAACCGATGATAAGGGGGATACAAGAACGGTACTTCATCTGCATCCCGCTTTGGCGCCCTTTAAGGCGGCGGTATTACCGCTTTCTAAGAAACTGTCCGATAAAGCGATAGAAATAAAGGACGAACTTTCAAAAGACTTTATGATAGATTTTGACGATGCCGGCTCAATCGGTAAGCGTTATCGCAGAGAAGATGAAATCGGTACTCCGATTTGCATAACCTACGATTTTGAAAGTGAAGAAGATAACTGCGTTACTGTTCGTGACAGGGACACTATGGCTCAGGAAAGAATACCGATAAGCGAACTTAAAAGTTATATTGCCCGAAAGATAGAGTTTTAAAGGAGAAAAATATGACCTCTACGCAAATTCTTACTATGCTCGCAGGACTGCTCGGCGGACTCGCATTTTTCCTTTACGGAATGAGTGCTATGTCCGGCGGACTTGAACAAATGGCAGGCGGCAAACTTGAAAAGACACTTAAAAAGGTCACCTCTAAAGATTTCCTCGGTTTTGTTACGGGTGCGGGAATTACAATAGCAATACAGTCCTCCTCAGCGATGACGGTTATGCTTGTAGGTCTTGTAAACTCGGGCATTATGAATTTCGGGGATACTTTCGGTATGATAATGGGCTCTCACGTCGGCACCACGCTTACCTCGTGGATACTTACTTTAAGCGGCATTGACGGTAATAATTTCTTTTTAACCCTTTTAAGACCGATGACCTTTGCGCCTATACTTGCTTTTGCGGGTATAATTATGCGTATGCTTTCCGATAAGGACCGAAAGAAAAATTTAGGTCTTATACTTGTCGGCTTTGCGGTACTTATGGTAGGTATGAATATGATGAGCGACTCTATGGCTTCCCTCAGAACAAGCCCGTCATTCCAGAGTATGCTTACCGCATTTAAAAGCCCGATAATAGCGTTTTTGGTATCTACCGTATTTACGGGTATAATTCAGTCTTCAGCGGCAACCGTTGCCATAATTCAGGCGCTTGCTTTTGCCGCTTATTCAACGGCTGACCCCATAACCTATCAAATTGCAATTCCGTTAGTCCTCGGCGCCAATGTCGGCACTTGTATGACAGCACTTATATCTTCAATAGGTACAAACAAAGATGCCAAACGGGTAGTTGCGATGCACATTTATACCAACGCGATAGGCGGCATAGTTTGCGTAGTACTTATGTATATTGTAAATGCTTTTGCGCCTAATCTTATGTCCAATAAAGTAGGCATTGTAGGTGTTGCGGTAATACATACACTTTTCAATATAGCCAATACGATAGCATTTACCCCATTTAAAAATCCAATGATACGGCTTTGCGAAAAAACCGTTAAAAAAGACAACAAAGAAACTCATACCGTATTTTTGGACGAGCGTATATTCAATAACACCCCTCTCGCCATTTCAGAGTGCCGTCGGCTTACGGTAGAAATGGCTAAACTCACCAAAAAAGCATTTATGACCTCAATAGAACTTTTGACCGATTACAGTACCGATAAAGCCGAAAAGGTCAGAAAACTTGAGGGTATAACCGATAAATACGAGGATAAACTCGGCACGTATCTTGTAAGACTCAGTGCGGGAGAACTTTCCTCGGTAGACTCGCACTCGGTAGCGCGTATGCTTCATTCACTTTCGGATTTTGAGCGTATTGCCGACCACGCGTTAAATATAAAAGAGGTTGCAGAGGAAATATCCTCAAAAGAAATAGAGTTTTCAAGCGGTGCCAAAGTGGAACTTGATACCATAACTGCGGCACTTAAAGAGATAGTTGATATGACCGTTGCCGCCTTTATAAACGATGATTTTGAAACTGCTTCAAAGGTAGAGCCGCTTGAACAGGTCATAGATAACCTTAAAGACGAACTTAAAGCACGTCACATAGAGCGCTTGCAGAGAGGCGAGTGCACAATACAACTCGGTTTTGTATTTTCGGATTTGCTTACAAACTACGAGCGCGTTTCGGACCACTGTTCGAATGTTGCGGTTTATACAGTACAACTCAATGCGGATAACCTTGATGCCCATAAGTATCTTAACCGCGTAAAGACCGACGACAATGCCGAGTTTAAGAACAATTACGAAATGTACAAGGAAAAATATAAATTGGCAAAAATGGCGGAATAATCCGTAAATATATTTAAAGGAAGTATTTAATTATGGCAAAAGAAGTATTGGTTGAAGTTTCGGCACGTCACGTGCACGTTACCAAAGAGGCACTCGCAATTCTTTTCGGTGAGGGACACGAACTCACCCCCAAAAAAGAACTTTCCCAACCGGGACAGTTTTTAAGTGAAGAAAAGGTTACGGTAGTAGGCCCAAAATCTACACTTAAGGCATCTATATTAGGTCCTTGCAGAAAAGAAAATCAGGTTGAACTTTCTCTTACCGATGCACGTTCTATCGGTGTTACGGTACCGATCAGAGAGTCGGGCGATATAAAGGGCTCGGGCGAATGCAAAATAGTAGGTCCCTGCGGTGAAATTGAACTTAAAGAGGGCGCTATTGCCGCTAAAAGACATATACATATGACTTGTTCCGATGCGGAAAAATACGGTCTTTGCGATAAGCAGACTGTAAGTGTAAAAATACCCACTGACGGCAGAGCACTTATTTTTGACGACGTTGTAGTAAGAGTAAGTGACAGTTATGCACTTGCTATGCATATTGATACAGATGAAGCAAATGCCGCATCTGTACCCGGCAGTATAACGGGTGAAATTCTTGCGTAAGCCGTTAGGACTTTACGTTCATATACCTTTTTGCGCGAAAAAATGCGGATACTGTGATTTTTATTCAACCTTTTCATCCTTTGATTTAGGGCAGGATTATCTGCATGCTGCAAAACGGGAAATTGAAAAATGGGGCGGCAAAACAAACCGCCCCATTGATACTGTTTATATAGGCGGAGGAACCCCCTCACTTTTAGGAGAAAAGATAATTTTTCTTTTGGATACGGTAAGGCAAAACTTTGAACTTACCGAAGATGCGGAGATTACCGCTGAGTGTAACCCGTCCTCAGATACAACCTTTTTAAAGTTTGCAAAGAAAGCGGGAGTTAACCGCTTATCAATAGGTGCGCAGTCGGGAGAAAACAGTATGCTTAAACTTTTAGGCAGAACTCATACCGCAAGCGATACCGTAAACTATATAAAATCGGCGAGGGATTTCGGCTTTGATAATATTTCCGCCGATCTTATGATAGCATTGCCCTCAAGCAACTTGGATACTTTAAAAAAGGATATAGACTTTATTCTTTCTCTTAATACGGAACATATTTCTTCTTATATGCTTAAAATTGAGAGCAGTACCGCGTTTTCTTTTAGGTCAGACCTTGATTTGCCTGACGATGACAGTGCGGCAGGGCAGTATTTATATATGTGTGACGCATTAAAATACGCGGGGTACTCGCATTACGAAATTTCAAACTTTGCAAAAGAAGGGAAAAGCAGCCGTCACAACCTTAAATATTGGAAACTTGAAGATTATCTCGGTATAGGCCCGTCCGCTCATTCAATGATGGATTTAAAACGCTTTTATTACGAGAGAGATTTAAAAAAATTCATAAGAGGTTGCGATACGGTGTTCGAAAGTGATGTTGATGCCGCAACTGAGAGCGTTATGTTAGGACTTCGTTTAAGCGAGGGTGTTAATTTAAAAAACACATACGGCAGCAAAGCACTGCCGATTTATGAAAAACTAAAAAAATATGAAAACGCGGGTTATCTTGAAATAAACGGCGATACGGTTAAACTTACCGATAAAGGTATGCTTTTATCAAACAGTATAATTACGGAGATTATTTATGAAGACTTATAAAATTCATTTAATAAGGCACGGTATGACCGATGCTAATATCAACGGTGTATATGTAGGCAAAAAGACCGATATACCGCTTTGCCCTGAGGGTGTACGGGAACTGAGAGATTTAAGAAACGATATTGATTATCCCGAGGTCCAAGCGGTTTATACAAGTCCGCTTCTTCGTTGTAAGCAGACCGCAAATATACTGTACGAAGGTTTCCAGCCGATAGTAATTGATGATATGGCGGAATACGATTTCGGTGACTTTGAAGGCAAAACCGCAACGGAACTTGAAATCAATCCTGCATATACAGAATGGACTTCCGGCAAAATTTCCTGCCCTCCAGGTGGCGAGGACAGTACCGACTTTGTAAAGCGAATAGCATTAGGCCTTAATAAGATAGTCCGCGATATGATGGATAAAGAAATAAACAGCAGTGCAGTAATTATGCACGGCGGCGCGATAATGATGCTTCTTTCGTCCTGCGCGGTACCGAGAAAGCATTCTGCAGAGTGGACAAGAGATAACGGTAGGGGATATTCTGTTATGATTACTCCGTCCCTTTATCACAGCAGAGGAATAATAGAGGTCTACGATTACATTTAATAAGGGTGATTAAAACGGTAAGCATAGGTAACGATTGGGATAATATTCTTAAAGACGAATTTTTAAAGCCCTACTATATAAAATTGCGCGCGGCGCTTAAGAACGAATATAAAAATCATACCGTATATCCTGATATGTACGATATATTCAATGCGCTTAAATACACCTCATTTGAAGATACAAAGGTTGTAATAATAGGTCAGGATCCTTATCACGGCGAAAATCAGGCACACGGACTTTGCTTTTCGGTAAAGCGCGGTGTAGAAATACCGCCGTCACTTAAAAACATATACGCAGAGATTTATTCCGATTTGGGTATACCGCCTGCAAGTCACGGCGAACTTACCAAGTGGGCAAAACAGGGTGTGCTTATGCTCAACAACGTTTTAACCGTAAGAGCAGGTCAGGCAAACAGTCATAAAACTATCGGTTGGGAAATTTTTACCGATAGAATAATAAGCGAACTTGATAAAAAAACCACACCGGTAGTATTTCTGCTTTGGGGCGCAAATGCCCGTAAAAAAGCGGAAATTATTGAAAACCCGATACATAAAAAACTTATAACAGTACATCCGAGTCCGCTTTCGGCTTACGGAGGTTTTTTCGGATGTAAGCATTTTTCAAAAACAAATGAGATACTTAAAAGCGCAGGGCTTAAAGAAATAGATTGGAAAATAGATTAAAATACCGACGGTACAAGATTTAAAGTACCGCCGGTATTTTTTTGAGTATTTCCGCAACCTTAAACATATAGCGGTTTAATACTCACAAACGGCATTTACTTGCCGCAAAATTATATTGTGCTTTATTTTAAATTAAATACAAGTAAAAATTTTACAAAAAAATAATGTCGGTATAAATAACGACAAATTTTTCACGGTACAGTATTTATAATATATTACGGGTTTAAAATTTCGGAGGTGTAAATCAAAAATGTCAGTTGAAATTAAAGTATCCGGACAAACCGTAACGGCTTTTATAAAAGGAGATATTGACCATCATACCGCGGGCGAAATGCGGCGGCTTATTGATAATTCAATAGACCTTAATACGCCGAGTTTGCTTTCTCTTGATTTTTCGGGAGTAAGTTTTATGGACAGTTCGGGAATAGGTCTTGTAATGGGCAGATACAGAAATCTTTCAAAATACGGCGGAAGTTTGCGCATTACGGGTGCGGGAGAGCAAATATATAAAGTGATGAAACTCGCAGGTCTTGAAAAACTTGCGATACTTGAAAAATAACGGAGGAATAAAAAATGACGGCTGTAAACAAATTCAGTATGAATATGATGTCAAAATCTGCAAACGAGGGATTTGCAAGGGCGGCGGTATCGGCGTTTGTTTCGCAACTTGACCCAACACTTGAAGAAATAAACGATATTAAAACCGCGGTAAGCGAGGCGGTTACAAACTGTATAGTGCACGCTTATAAAGAGGGATACGGTAAAATATACATATCGGCGGAAATTTTTGATAACAAAAGTGTCAAGATAACCGTAAGAGATAAAGGTTGCGGAATTGAAAACGTAAATAAGGCAATGGAGCCGCTCTTTACCACCGTAGGCGGCGAACGGGCAGGACTCGGCTTTGCGGTTATGCAAAGTTTTATGGATAACGTAAAGGTGCGCTCAAAAATAGGTAAAGGCACCACAGTTGTTATGGAAAAGCGCATAAGTTTAAGATACAGTGCAAATGCTCAAAAATGATATAACACGAGACGAGTTTATCGAGCAGAACATACCGCTTGTTCATTCGCTTTGCCATAGGTTTACGGGCAGAGGTATAGAGTACGATGACCTTTTCGGCGCAGGTTGTATAGGTCTTGTAAAAGCGGCGGATGCTTTTGACAGTTCGCTCGGTTATTCCTTTTCTACCTATGCCGTTCCCGTAATTATGGGAGAAATACGCCGCCTTTTTCGTGACGGCGGCACTGTAAAGGTCTCCCGTTCTTTAAAAGAACTTTCCTTAAAAATTATAAGGGTAAAAGAACATCTTGCAAAGAAAAACGGTAACGAGCCGTCAGTATCGGAAATAGCAAATGCGCTTTTTGTAACTCCAGAGCAAATAACCGAAGCCATGTGTGCTACTCAGCAAACACTGTCGCTTACAGTATCCGATGATTCGGACGGCGAAAAACAGCTTGAGTTATCTGACAATCAAAGCGAAGATACTTTAAACGACAGAATAATGCTTGATATGGCGCTTGATAATCTTGACGAACAGGAAAAAAATATTATCAAATTCCGCTACTTTAACGGTCTTACCCAAAGCGAAACCGCAAAACGTCTTTCAATGTCGCAGGTTCAGGTATCAAGGCAAGAGAAGAAAATACTTCTCAAATTAAGAAATCTTGTATCTTGAAGAAATATGTGGTAGAATACAGTAAAGGGAGTTGATAATTTGAAATCACCCATACTGTATTTGGTAATTCCTTGCTATAACGAGGAGAACGTTTTAAATCTTACCGCGCCGATGTTTCTTGATAAGGTAAAGTTACTTGTAAAGCAAAAGAAGATAAGCGCAAAAAGCAAGGTGCTTTTTGTAAATGACGGCAGTAAGGACTCAACCTGGCAGATAATAGAGCAGTTGTCCGCATCGGATAAAACCTATTGCGGAATATCTTTAAGCCGTAACCGAGGTCACCAGAACGCGCTTTTGGCGGGACTTATGGAGGCAAAGGATAAATGTGATATCACCGTATCGCTTGACTGTGACGGGCAGGACGATATAAATGCCGTGGATAAAATGGTAGAAGAATATCTTAACGGTTGCGATATAGTTTACGGTGTTCGTTCTTCAAGAAAGAGCGATACTTTCTTTAAACGTACCACCGCTCAGGGCTTTTATAAGTTCCTTAAGTTTATGGGAGTTGAAACGGTTTATAACCATGCCGATTACCGCCTTATGTCATCAAGCGTACTAAGTGAACTCGCCAAATTTGAAGAAGTTAATTTGTATTTAAGAGGTTTGGTAACTCTTGTGGGATTTAAGTCAACCTGCGTCTATTACGAAAGAAATGAGCGTATTGCGGGGGAAAGTAAGTATCCGCTTAAAAAGATGATTTCTTTGGCGCTTGACGGTATCACGAGTTTTTCCGTAAAACCGATACGCCTTATCACCAATTTCGGGCTTTTAGTTGCCTTTATAAGTCTTATAGGAATAGTATGGTCGGTTGTAATTGCCCTTATGGGCAATTCGGTATCGGGTTGGGCATCGACAGTAAGTATTGTCTGCTTTTTGGGCGGAATACAACTTTTAAGCATCGGAATTATAGGTGAATATGTGGGTAAAATCTATCTTGAAACCAAGCATAGACCTAAATATATAATAGAAAAAAAGACAAACGATTAGCGATATAATATATTATATATGTATAAAGAGGGCATTTTTTATTTATGCCCTCTTAATTTTTTCGTATAATTTTGGCTAAAATTGGGCATACAAAATATGTATACCACAATATATTGTGCGAAAAAAGTCGATATAAAAAATTATAAAAAATTGTTCAAAAAAGTGTTGACTTTATAGGTTTAATGTGGTATTATAATCGAGCGCCCT
>JAKSQL010000004.1 GCA_024404125.1 Clostridia bacterium | reverse complement strand
GCGCCGAGGCGATTTTTTTTCTATGCACGGGCTATTCGCCAAGGGCAAATAAAGCACCGTCAGGATGATCAAATACCGTAGCACGTTTGTCGTAAAGCAGAGGAATATATAAATCCGGCTCTGCCCTTATGCCCGACCGCAACAGTTCTATATCGCCGTATGCGAATTTATCGGCGGGTTGCTCTTTGCGCCTTTTAGTAAGAATATTCTCTATCTTTTCGGCAAGCATTTCCTTTTCGTAAGGCAGTTCGGTTGCAGGGCACACAGTCACCGAACTTAGCGTTTCGCCGCGGCGTTGCGTGAATATATCAAACTGCGAAATACTGTCTGCCTCGTCACCCCAAAACTCTATTCTTACGGGATTTTTACAACCTATGGGGAATATATCCATTATTCCGCCGCGAACACAAAACTGACCTGCACCGTCACAAATCTCGTATCTTTCGTATCCCGAAGCGATAAGTTTATCGCAAAGTCCGGTAATATCGTAGGACTTGCCCACCTCTATTTTAAACCTGCTTTTTTCAAGAACCTTAGGCGGCAGGGTATACTGTAAAGCAGAGTCAAGCGATAAAACAAGTATGTCAAAATCCCCGTCAAAAACTTTTGACAGGGTGTCTATCCGCTTTTGCTCGTACTCTCGCGAGTACCCTTGCATACGGGCTAAGTTGTAATCTCTTTGCGGCAGTATTACCGCGTTTTTGCCAAAACAGATAAGGTCTTCCAAAAGTGCGGTAGCGGCGGCTTCGTCCTTGGTAATAACGGCAATTTTTTTGCCTGTACCGTCAAAAAGT
Organism: Clostridia bacterium; assembly: GCA_024404125.1. Classification (GTDB taxonomy): domain Bacteria; phylum Bacillota; class Clostridia; order Oscillospirales; family Acutalibacteraceae; genus UBA737. The sequence goes on along the minus strand of JAKSQL010000004.1, from coordinate 22,626 downwards.
GCGGAGAGAACAAGTGCCTTGTGTATCTCCGAAAGTCCCGAAGCCATAATCGGCAGAGCGCCTGATTTTATTTCCGCCGATAACTTTTGGTAAGAGATATCCTTTGACAAAATTTCGTTTTCGAATTTCATCAAAAAACCTTACTTACTGTATAAATTCATAGCACTTTCAATGCCGTGATTTAAAATTTCCTCCACTGCGGCTGCTGCTGTTTTAAAACTTTTTTCCATAATAGCCGCGTCTTCCTTTGAAAACCTGCCGAGCACGTGGTTTTTAAGGTCAATATCGCGGTCGCTTCGGTCGCCTACACCTATTTTAATTCGCATAAAATCTTCGGTTCCCAAAGCGGCAATAATGTCCTTTAGTCCGTTATGACCTCCGGCACTGCCTTTTCTTCTTATCCGCACAGTGCCGACCTTTAAATCAATATCGTCCGAAATAACAATTATTCTGTCGGCGGGTATTTTATAAAACGAACTTATCTTTCCCACCGCGTTGCCCGAATTATTCATATAGGTTTGCGGTTTGCATATAAGCACTCGCTTTGAGGCAATTTCACCGTCAGCCAAAACCGCTTCAAACTTATGCTTTGAAAACGCCGCACCGCAGTTTTCCGCTATAATATCTACTGCCGAAAAGCCCGCGTTGTGACGGGTTTTTTCGTATTCCATACCGGGATTTCCAAGCCCTGCTATAAGAAAATCAAAGGTACCGCTTTTCGATTTAAAAAGCATTTTCATCACCGTATCTTTCGTTAGAATATATTACCACAATATCCGCTTTGTTTCAAGTATCGGTTTTTTGATGATTTTTCTTGCAGATATATATAATTTGTAGTATAATATATTAAATATATATTGGGGGACTTTATTTTGCTTTTTCCTGATGATAAGTGTAAGTATCCGCCCGAACAGATATCCTATGCAAAAAGGGTTTCGGATATACTTATGCAAACACATAAAACACGCCCTAAAGCGTGTGTAATAACTTTCGGTTGCCAACAGAACGTAAACGATTCCGAGCGGATAAAGGGTATGCTTTATACCTGCGGATACGATATGACCGATACTCCTGAAATTGCCGACTTTATCATTTTTAACACCTGCGCGGTACGGGGGCATGCAGAGGATAGGGTTTACGGCAACGTAGGTGCTACAAAAAAGTACAAGAAAGAAAACAAGGATTTAATTGTGGCGGTTTGCGGCTGTATGGCACAGCAGGAAACGGTTGCCGAAAAGTTTAAAAACAGTTACCCTTATGTAAATATGGTCTTCGGTACGCAGGTGCTTTACCGTCTGCCCGAGTTTATTTACAAAGTGCTCACCACTAAAAAAAGAGTTTATGAACTTTCTCTTGACAATAAAGAAATTGTTGAGGACATTCCGACTTTGCGGGACGGCAGTATAAAGGGATTTGTTCCCATAATGTACGGGTGCGATAATTTTTGCACATACTGTATAGTACCCTATGTAAGAGGCAGAGAGCGTTCGCGCTCATCTGAAGAAATACTTAAAGAAATAAAGCAGATGGTAGATGCCGGCTATAAGGAAATAATGCTTTTGGGGCAGAATGTAAACTCATACGGCAAAGGACTCAAAGAGGATATAAATTTTGCAAAACTTCTGCGTAAAATAAATGCGGTTGAGGGTGACTTTTTAATAAGGTTTATGACCTCCCATCCGAAAGATTGCACAAAGGAACTTATTGATACAATAGCCGAGTGCGAAAAGGTGGAAAGGCATCTGCACCTGCCGTTTCAAAGCGGGTCGGACAGAATACTTAAGCGTATGAACCGTCACTACGATTCCGAAAAGTATTTATCGCTTATAAACCTTGCAAAGCAAAAGATACCTGACGTTACTTTTACAAGCGATATAATAGTCGGGTTTCCGGGGGAAACGTACGAGGACTTTGTTTGTACCGCGGAACTTGTAAAAAAAGTAGAGTTTTTATCGCTTTTTACCTTTATTTATTCCCCCCGCACGGGAACACCCGCCGCGGTTATGGAGGATAACGTTTCAAGAGAAGAAAAGGGCAAATGGTTTACAGAACTGCTTAAAGTTCAAGAGCCGATAGGCATTAAAAAAGAAAAAGAATTTATCGGCAAAACCTTTAGGGTGTTAACAGAGCAGAAAGCAAAAGAAGAAGGTATGCTTGAAGGTAAAACCTCTAACGGTATTACGGTAGAATTTTCAGGCAATGAAGAACTCATAGGAACGTTTCAAAACGTAAATATAGAAAAGTATGAAAACGGCCTTAAAGGCAGTTTAATATAAAAAAGGAGAAATTTAAAAATGTCAGTACTTGAAAGTGTAAGAGCGCTTGGCGCTGAAATTCAGAAGGACGAGCGTTTTATCCGTTTCGCAAAGGCAAGACTTGCCAACGATAACGATAAGGAACTTCAAGAGGGTATCGGTGAATTTAACGTAACCCGTATGAATCTTGAACAGGAAATGGAAAAAGACCCGCAGGACGAAGAAAAAGTAAAGCAGTTAAACGAGCAACTTCGCGCGGTTTACTCAAAGGTAATGTCGAGCAAATCCATGCTTGACTACAACACCGCAAAAGCCGACCTTGATTCGTTGCTTAACGATATCAACAGTGTTATTATGCAGTGTGTAGAAGGCGCAGACCCCAAAACAGTTGAGCCCGAGACCCACAACTGCACCGGCAGTTGTGAAAGTTGCGGCGGATGCCACTAAAGTCCTTTGGAGGACAACAACTCGCAAAAGCTCTGCTTTTGACTGCGTCATTTTCCTCCAATACCACCTTTCGTTCTTGAAAATCCGCCTTACGGCAAGATTTTCGCTTACAAAGAGTTTTCGGGAAAGAAACTTCCCCGAAAACAAACTATGAGGACAACAACTCGCAAAAACTCTGCTTTTGACTGCGCTGTTTTCCTTAAATACCACTGTTTGTTTTTAAAATTATTCATTCTATAAGGGGATAAAATTATGGCAGAACTGTCTCCTATGATGCGTCAGTATATGAACATCAAAGAGCAAAATAAAGACTGCATTTTGTTTTTCAGACTCGGCGATTTTTACGAGATGTTTTTTGACGATGCCAAACTCGCGTCCGAAGAACTTGACCTTACTCTTACGGGTAAGGATTGCGGGCTTAGTGAACGTGCGCCCATGTGCGGTGTGCCGTACCACAGTTGCGAGGGATATATTGCGCGACTTGTTGAAAAAGGTTATAAGGTTGCTATATGTGAACAAACCGAAGATCCCGCTACCGCAAAAGGTCTTGTGGATAGGGACGTTATTCGCATAATAACCCCCGGCACCGTAGTTGAGGACAGTATGCTTGATGAGTCCAAAAACAATTACCTTGCAAGCATTTTTGTGTTTGAGAATACGGCGGGTGTTTGCTTTGCGGACGTTTCAACGGGTGAATGTCACGCTACCGAAATCGCGGGGGACAACCTTTACGAGCGCATTTTTGCCGAAATTGCAAGATTTAATCCGAGCGAGATTTTGCTTAATAAGACACTTAAAGATTTATCTCCCCTCACCGAATTGTTTAAGGATAAATACGAGGGCTTGCTTACGGTAAGGGAAGATGCTTGCTTTGATACCGCTCTTTCAAAAAATCTTATATGCGAACACTTTAAGGTTTTAAGCACAGAGGATATCGGCATTGCGGATAAAAGTCCGCTATGCAACTCGGCAGGTGCGGTTATAGATTATCTTCGTGAAACGGGCAAGAGTGATATTGCCACCGTAAACGAAATTGATATTTACACCGAAGCGCAGTTTATGCGGCTTGACTCTACCGCGGCAAGAAACCTTGAACTTTACGAAACTATGCGTTCAAAGGCAAAAAAAGGAACGCTTTTATGGGTTGTGGACAAGACTAAAACCGCTATGGGCAAACGTCTTATGAGGTCAATAATCCAAAAGCCGCTTTTATCGGTTGCCGAGATTTCGGCAAGACAAAACGCGGTAGAAGAACTTGCAAGCGATACGCTTTTACGTTGCGAAGCGGCGGAATATATGAGCGGTGTTCGCGATGTAGAGCGTATTATCACAAAAACCGTTTACGGTACCGCCAATGCAAGAGACCTTTTATCCCTTGCTTCAACGGCTCACCGTTTTCCCTACATAAAAGAACTTTTACAAAGTGCAAAATGTAAGATACTCAAATCTGTTGAAGAAGACATTGATAACCTTTGCGATATAGCCGATCTTATAGACAGTGCTATTGACGAAAATGCCCCTGCTGTCGTAAGGGAGGGCAAACTAATCAAAAAAGGGTATAGCAGCGAGGTTGATACTCTCCGCCACGATATGACCAACGGCACCGATTATCTTACCGAAATTGAAACACGCGAGCGGGAAAAAACGGGCATTAAGAATTTAAGAGTAAGATACAACAAAGTGTTCGGTTACTATATCGAGGTCACAAATTCTTTTCTTGATAAAGTACCGGAAACTTACATAAGAAAGCATACACTTGTAAACTGCGAGAGATTTATTACCGAGGAACTTAAGGAACTCGAAACAAGGGTGCTTTCCGCAAAGGATAGGGTGGTATCGCTTGAATACGAAATTTTTTCCGAGATAAGAAACCGTTGTGCCGAGGCGTCTGACCGTTTTCGCACCACCGCGAATGCCATTGCAAGACTTGACGTATTTTGTTCTCTTGCAACCGTTGCGGTTGAAAACAATTATTGCCGTCCCATAGTAGATAACAGCGGTGTTATTCATATTAAAGACGGCAGACACCCCGTAATCGAGCAACTGCTTTCTTCACCCTTTGTTGCAAACGATACATTACTTGATAACAGTGAAAACCGTTGCGCTATTATTACAGGGCCTAATATGGCGGGTAAGTCCACATATATGCGCCAGACAGCCCTTATAGTGATTTTAGCGCAAATAGGTTCTTTTGTACCCGCAAGTATGGCGCAGATAGGCATTGTGGACGCGCTCTTTACACGCGTAGGCGCGTCTGACGATTTGGCGTCAGGCAAATCCACCTTTATGGTTGAGATGAGTGAGGTTGCCGATATACTTAAAAATGCCACCGCCAACAGTTTGCTTATTCTTGACGAAATCGGCAGAGGCACCTCCACGTTTGACGGTATATCAATAGCGCGCGCGGTACTTGAATATGTAAACGACAAAAAGAAAATCGGCGCGAAGTCGCTTTTTGCCACCCATTACCACGAACTTACCGCTATGGAAAACGAACTTTCGGGCGTTAAAAATTATAATATTGCCGCTAAAAAGCGCGGAGACGATATAATCTTTTTAAGGCGCATAGTAAGAGGCGGTGCGGACGAGAGTTACGGTATCGAGGTTGCAAATTTAAGCGGAATACCCAAAGCCGTAATCGAAAGAGCCAAAAAGATACTTAGGGACACCGAGCAAAACGGTGCCGTAACCTATAAAACCGTAAGCAGCGAAAGCGCGCAGATGTCATTTGAAAACATAGGCGCAAATGAGATAGTATCAGACCTTAAAGCGATTGACGTTAACACCTTAACACCTATTGAGTCAATGTCGCTTTTATCTGATTTATCAAACAAAGCAAAATCGTTATAAACTTTAAAAGGAGGGAACGAAATGCCCCGCATAAATCTTTTGCCGCAGAATATATCCGAACTTATAGCCGCAGGCGAGGTTGTTGAAAGACCTGCTTCGGTAATTAAAGAGGCGGTAGAAAACTCGATAGACGCTAATGCTTTACACATAACGGTAGAGATAAACCGCGGCGGTATAACCTATATGCGCGTAACCGATGACGGTTGCGGCATAGAAAGCGCTGACGTTCCCACCGCTTTTTTACGTCATGCAACAAGTAAAATACAATCGGTAAGCGACCTTGAAAGTATTGCCACGTTAGGTTTCAGAGGTGAGGCGCTTGCCGCAACGGCGAGTGTTTCAAAGGTAGAAATGTTTACCCGTCCGCAAGGTGCGGAATACGGCACTCACTATGAAATAGAGGGCGGAAAAGAAATACTGTTTGAAGAAACGGGATGTCAGGAGGGCACCACCCTTATTATTCGTGACCTGTTTTATAACACCCCTGCAAGAATGAAATTCTTAAAAAAAGACGTTTCCGAGGGAACGGCGGTGCTTTACGTAATAGAACGTGCGGCACTTTCCCACCCCGAGATTGCCTTTAAGTTTATAAGAGACGGCAAGGTATGTTTGCAAACATCGGGTGACGGCGAACTCAAATCCGCCATATATTCGGTACTCGGCAGGGAGTTTTCACAGTCACTTATAGAAGTATGTTCAAATCAAAGCGGTATAAAGGTAGAGGGATTTACCTGCAAACCCGTTTTCGCAAGAGCGTCAAAAGCGATGCAATTTGTATTTTTAAACGGCAGACTTGTTATTTCAAAAACCGTAAGTGCCGCTTGCGAGCAGGCATATAAAAACAGCGCCATGGTAGGCAAGTTCCCTGCTTTTGTGCTTAATCTTTCAGTGCCATACAGCACGGTAGATGTTAACGTTCATCCCGCAAAAACCGAGGTTAGATTTTCGGACGAAAAGCGGATTTTTGATGCGGTTTATTCTGCGGTAAAAAGCGCCATAGCGCAAAACGATACAAGGCCTGTAATAAATACCGCAAAGCCGAGCGTGTCTAACAGAATGAGCGTTGCGGAATATAAGCAGGCATCGGTAAGTTTTGAAGAAAAGCCGACCTTTACCGCAAAGCAAAGCACATTTAACCCCGTAAGGTTAAGAGAAAATGACAGTTTTGTTTTTCAAAAGCCTGCGGTGGCGGAGCCGTCAGTAAAGACAGAGCCGCCAATACCTGCCAAAGTGGCAGAAAAAACAGTAAACACGCAAACAAATGAAACAAAAGAATATTCCCCCGAAAGTGAAGTAAGGTTTATAGGCGAAGCATTTTTAACCTATATTATAGTTGAGCGGGGAGAAAGCATATTTCTTATTGATAAACATGCGGCGCACGAAAGAATACTTTTTAACACTCTTAAAGAGAGTCAGAATATAGAGGTACAACCGTTGCTTACTCCCGTAACGGTACGGCTTGAAGCAAAGCAATATATGGCAATAAACGAAAATGCCGAAATTCTTAAGAAGTCGGGTTTTGAAACGGAAGATTTCGGCAGCGGTACGGTTATAGTAAGGGCAATCCCCGCTATGCTCAAAAGTGAGGACGTAGCATCCGTAATCGAGGAGGCGGCGGAAAGTCTGCTTTTAAGGGGTAGTGTACAGATATCGGAAATAGACCGTATATTCCATACGGTCTCCTGCAAAGCCGCGATAAAAGCGCATAATATTACCGCGCCCGAGGAACTTTTAAACCTTGCAAAAAAAGTGCTTTCGGATAGAGACATTATGTACTGTCCTCACGGCAGACCGGTGGCTTACGAGATACGCAAGAAAGACCTTGAAAAGCAGTTCGGTAGAATACAATGAACGAAAAAAGTAAAGTGATTTGTATAGTAGGGCCTACCGCGAGCGGTAAAACCTCGCTTTCGGTGGAACTTGCAAAAAAATTAAACGGCGAAATAATCTGCGCCGACTCAATGCAGATATATAAGGGTATAACTGTCGCCTCCGCCGCACCGTCAGAGGAAGAAAAGTGCGGTATACCTCACCATCTTTTCGAGTTTTTGGAAAAAGGCAGTGAGTTTTGCGTAGCCGATTACGTAAATCTTGCAAGAGAAAAAATAAGTGAAATAATAAGTCGCGGAAAGCAACCGATAGTAGTAGGCGGAACGGGACTTTATATAAATGCGCTTGCGGATAATATACTTTATACCGAGCAAAAGTACGATAGCGGCATAAGAGGAGAACTCGAAAAAGAGTGTGAGCAAAAGAGCTCGGAGTATATGCTCGAAAAATTAAAGAAAATAGACCGTCTTGCCGCGCAGGACCTGCACCCTAACAACACCCGCAGAATTTTAAGGGCGATAGAGATATACTATACAACGGGGCTTACCAAAACAGAGCAAAACGAGCTTTCAAAAAGGCAGGAAAACCCGTACGGTTATATAATGCTCGGCGTAAATTATTCGTCCAGAGAAGCACTTTACGAAAGAATAAATATGCGGGTAGAAAAGATGCTTGAAAACGGACTTTTGGAAGAGGCAAAAAGGACATACGAAAATAAATCTTTAAACAAAAGCAAAGGTGCGTTGCAGGCGATAGGACATAAAGAGTTTTTTGAGTTCTTTGAGGGCAACATCACTTATGAAGAGGCGGTAGAAAACCTTAAACGCTCAACAAGAAGATATGCTAAACGTCAACTTACATGGTTTAACCGAGATAATAGAATAAATTGGATTTATCCCGATATCACGCCTGACGTTTTCGGTGAGGCGCTTAAAATTATTAAGGAGGAACGGCAATGAACGGCAACAAAGTGCTCAGAATATTTCTTTTAACATTAGTCGCGGTATTTGTGCTGCACCAACTGTATTCCTCCTTATATAAACCGATAAGCACCGAAAGTGCCGAATATTTTGAGGCGGTGGACGGCATTAACGTAAATGTTACGGTTATACGAAACGAAAGTGTTATAGTTTCAAATTTAGGCGGCTCGCTTCATTTTACGGTGCAAAACGGTACCAGAGTTGCAAAAGGCGGAACAATAGCCACCGTTTATTCGGACAGCACGGCATCGGTTGCCGTAAGCCGCATAAACGAACTTACCGCACAGATAGACGATATAAAAGAAATTTCTTCTTATAACGACCGTAGTGCCACCGACCTTGACCTTATAAACTCAAAGGTAGATTCGGGACTTAACAAACTTATAAGAGATAACAAGGGCGGCAATTTCACCAATGTTACCGATAACACAAATAATTTACTTTCGGTAATCAACCGCAGGCAAATGATAACGGGTGAGCAGATAGATTTCACCGCAAAGCTTACCGAACTGCAAAGCGAACTCGATAACTTAAACCGTACACTGCCCGCGGCAAAGGGACATATAAAAGCACCGCTTTCGGGTTACTTTGTTTCCTCGCAGGACGGTTATGAAAATCTGCTTAAAAGCGATAAACTTGACAGTATCACTCCCGAGCTTCTCGCAACCGTAAAGCCCGAGCCGAAGAACTCCGCCGCGGTAGGCAAAACCGTTTCGGATTACGAATGGTATCTCGCGGCTACGGTTAGTTTAAACGATTCGCTCAAATATAAAGAGGGCGATGTTCTTACCCTTAAGACAAATATGAACGATACGCCTATACTTGACGTATCGGTTAAACAAATAAACATACCCGAAAGTTCCGATAAGGCGGTAGTTATTTTCGCCTGCCATCAGATGAGCAGCGAACTTGCTCTTGTAAGAAATCTTCCCGTAACGGTAATAAGCAAAAGTTATTCGGGGCTTAAAGTTTCCAAGAACGCGCTTCACGTAGTTTCGGGCGAAACGGGAGTATTTGTGCTAAACGGGGCAAAACTGAAGTTTGTTCCCGCAACGGTAATATACAGTACCGACGAGTATATACTCTGCAAACAGGAAAAAAGCAACGAAAACGTCTTGCGACTTTACGATGAGGTTGTAGTGAAAGGAAAGAAACTGTATGACGGAAAAATTGTCGGTTGAAATATTTAACGAAAATTACCCGATTATTAAGGAAAAAATAGCGCAGGCGGCAAAAAGTGCCGGCAAAAGCGAAAAAGATATAATTTTGCTTGCCGCTACAAAAACGGTCGACATTGATACCGTAAACTTTGCGATAAAAAGCGGAATAGAGTATATAGGCGAAAACAAGGTTCAGGAATTTTTGTCAAAGTATGAAAACTATGAGAAATGTCATAAACATTTTATAGGGCATTTGCAAACGAATAAAGTAAAAGACCTTATAGGCAAGGTGGAACTTATTCATTCGGTAGACTCTTTGCATCTTGCAAAAGAAATTTCAAAGCAGTCAAAAGCAAAAGGTATTGTCTCCGAAATACTGCTTGAAGTCAATATCGGTAAAGAGCAAACAAAGTCGGGCTTTTCGGTAAACGAAACGCAAAGAGCAGTCGAAGAAATATCCTCTTACGGCAATATTTACATTCGCGGACTGATGGCAATACCGCCTATAGCAGACGAAAAGCAAAAAAACCGCAATTTTTTCTATGAAATGAATAAACTGTTTGTTGACATTCGGGACAAAAAAATAGATAATAGTAGTATGGATATTCTGTCGATGGGAATGTCGGACGATTTTACACAAGCCATAAGCGAGGGCGCCAATATGGTACGTATAGGTACGGCACTTTTCGGACGGCGTAATTACAATATATAAAGGAGAAATACAGATGGGCCTTTGGGACAATATCAAAAATATTATGACAATACCGGAAGACGATGAGTATGATGACGAGAACTTAGAGCAACCTTCCGGCAATGACATTTATTCCAAAAAAGAAGAAAGCGAAAACGATTTTACAAAATCAAAACCGGATTTAACAAAACCGTTCAGGGCTAAAAGCAATCCGCAACCCGCTTCAAACGCGCAGGTGCAGGTAGTACTTGTAAAGCCCGACCGCTTTGAAGACGTTACTGCGATTGCCGACCATATAAACACAAAGAAAACGGTTGTTTTAAATCTCGAAAGCGCCAACCGTGACCTTTCAAGAAGAATAATGGACTTTTTGGGCGGTGTTGCCTATGCAAACAACGGAACTATTCGCAAGGTTGCCAACAGCACCTATATAATCGCCGCGCGTGACGTTGGCCTTATGGGCGAACTTATGCTTGACGATTACGATGAAAGCAAACTTTACTTTTAATGGAAAGTGAAATCGTAACCGCGAGGGTAAAAGATATTGTACTCCAAAGCGATAGGGGCAATACGGTTAAGTTTCTCGGCTTTTTAACACCCGAAGAGGCAGCAGTATGCGAAAGCGTGCTTAAATCCTCTGGCGTGGGATATGAGTTTTTCGGCGGATATAAAGCTGCCGAACGAACGGTGCTTTGCATAAAGCCGGAGTGGTGCGAAACACCCGAATATCCGATAGCGCCTTTAACCTTTTTATACCCGAAAGAATACAGTTTATCGCACAGGGATTTTTTGGGCGCGCTTATGGCACTCGGCATTAAAAGAGAATCGGTAGGCGATATACTTACGGCAAAAGGTTCGGCGGCGGTATTCGTTAAAAAAGAAATTTCGCCGTTTGTACTTTCGCAGGTAAGCAAGGTAGGAAACGTAGGCGTCAAGATTTCAAGCGGACTTAATATACCTTTACCGCAGGCGGATACAAAGATGCGGTTTACCGCAACGGTGCCGTCTTTACGGCTTGACTGTACGGTGGCGGCACTTTGCTCGGTCTCAAGAAACCGCTCAAGTGAACTTATTTTAAACGGCAGTGTCTTGCTTGACAGTATCGCGTGTTACAAATCAACAAAAATTATAACCACGGGGCAAACCGTAACGGTACGTGGCAAAGGCAAGTTCAAAATCGGTTCAACACAGGCACTATCCCGAAAGGGCAGAATAATACTTGAATACTATAAATATGTATGATGGGGGAAAGAAAAATGCTTAATTCAAAGGATATCAGAAACGTAAAATTTTCAAGGTCGGTAGGGGGCTACAAGCAAGAAGAGGTTGATATCTTGCTTGACAAAATCGAGGTTGATTACGATCAATTCGAGCGCACTGCGAGTGAACTCGCTCAAAAGATTGACTCTTTGAACGCGGAAGTTGAGACCTACAAGAGTTCACAGTCGAGCATACAAAATGTGCTTGTAAGCGCACAAACTTTGGCTGACAGTATTGTTGCCGAAGCAAAAGAGAAATCTGAGCAGATAATCGCGGCGGCGGAACAGCGCATAAGCGAAATAAAGAAAAACGAAGAGTCGGAGATTTTAAAACTTACCGAGGAAAGCGAAATAAAGAAAAATGCGCTTAAAGCAGATTTTGAGCGTACCGAAGCAGAACTCGGCAAGAAAAAAGCGGCAATCGATCGCGCTATGGAAGACAGTATCAAGAGACAGCAAAGACTTTTCGATAAACTCAAATTAGAGGTTATCGCGTTAAAGGCGGAAATAAACGAGGTTTATAGAAAACATATGGCAGTTTACGACGGTATACCCGACGTTGTGCCTATGAGTCCCGAAGAAGCGGCAAAGGTTATGAGCGCGAAGTTTGACGAAGCGCCCGACCTTGATAAGTTTGTATCAGAAACCGAAGCCGAGCCGCAGGAAGCACCCGAGACCGCACAAAAAGCACTTGATTTTAAGGCAATAAAAATTGAGGACGAAGAAAACGATAAAGTAGCAGACCTTTTGGATGCGGACGAAGACGAAGAATAATTTTGGAGTGATTTTGTGATATCCTATATACTTGCTCTTGTTACCGGCGCCGTTATGTTCGGGCTTGACAGATACACTAAAATACTTACGGTGGCAAAGTTTCCTAACGGCCCTACGGGAGAGTCTGTCGATGTAATAAAGGGCATAATAGATTTTACTTATGTTCGCAACGGCGGAAGCGCGTGGGGAATGTTAAGCGGCAAAACCTGGATTTTAATATCACTTACGGCAGTTGTTATGCTTGTATGTATAGCCCTGCTTTTAAAGTACGGCACTAAAAACAAACTGCTTTTCTGGGCAGTATCTTTGGTGATTTTCGGCGGACTCGGCAATATGTACGACAGAATATTTAACGGCGGCGAGGTAGTGGATTTTATTCATTTCACCTTTTTCCCGCAGTTCCCCGTATTCAATGTAGCAGACTGCGCAATAGTTATCGGCGCGGGACTTTTAATACTGTATTTTGTAATTGATATGTTAAGAGAATCAAGGGTAAAACGCGAAGTTGCCGAAGAGCCGAAAAGTGAAAATGGAAACGGTTGAGTTTGTTTATGACGGCGGTGAAAACTGCCGTCTTGATGTGTTTACGGCAAAGGCGCTTGATATAACGCGTAATGCGGCGGCAAAAATGATTGCGGACGGGTTTGTTACGGTAAACGGCAATAAAGAGGATAAAAACCGCAAACTCAAATGCGGGGACAGTATTACTGTCACAAAAAAGCAACCCGAGCCATACTTTGTAAAGCCGGAGAATATTCCGCTTGATATCGTTTATGAAGATAACTGTCTTTTGGTGGTAAATAAGCCGAAAGATATGGTGGTGCACCCCGCGGCAGGCAATTATTCGGGCACCCTTGTAAACGCGATTATGTATTATTGCGGCGATTCGCTTTCGGGCATAAACGGTGTTTTAAGGCCCGGCATAGTACATAGAATAGACAAAGACACAAGCGGACTTTTAATGGTCGCAAAAAACGATTTTGCACATAACTTTTTAGCATCGCAAATAAAAGAGCACAGTTTTACAAGAGAATACGAAGCGGTGGTTTACGGTAATATAAAGGCGGATAGCGGTATTATAGATGCCCCTATAGGCAGACACCCCGTAAAGCGCAAACAAATGGCGGTAACCGATAAAAACTCAAAAGATGCCGTAACCGAGTATAAGGTAATCGAGCGTTTCGGTAACTTTACACACGTGCGGCTTAAACTCAAAACGGGCAGAACACATCAGATAAGGGTACATATGTCTTATATAGGTCACCCTGTTGCGGGGGACAGTGTTTACGGACCGAAAAAGATAATAAGTTATTTAAACGGTCAGTGCCTGCACGCAAAGAAACTTGGATTTATTCACCCCGAAAGCAAAGAATATATGGAGTTTGAGAGTGAATTGCCCAAGTATTTCACCGAGTTTTTAGGGAGATGTAAAAATGGCACAGTTTAACGGTTGCCTGCTTGCCTGCGATGTTGACGGCACTTTAACAGACAGTGGGTATATCCCCGAAAACAATATCCGCGCGATAGACCGTTTTGTAAAAATGGGCGGCAAGGTGTGTCTTGCAACGGGCAGGTCGCCTGCGGCACTTACCGAAATAACCGCTAAAATCACAAATCTTGCGCCGTCTGTTTTAACGAACGGCAGTATAGTATACGATTTTAAGTCAAAAAAGGTTTTATATTCTAAAAGTATTTGCGAAAACGATAAGGCGGTTGTAACCTACATTTACGAAAATATGCCGAACGTATCTTTCGAGATACATTCGGGCGATACGATATATGTTTTTAACGATAACAAAGAATCAAATGACCATAGAACGTACGAGCATTTTACGGCGACTTTTACCTGCATTCACGATATGCAAAGCAAAGATTGGAATAAGGTAATTTTTTTACCGTCAAACGAAACCGAACTCGAGCAACTTAAAGAGTACGTTTTTAATTTGAAATGTGAAAGTAAGTTTTACAATTCTACCGCAGTACTTAACGGTATAAGAAGACGTTATGTTGAAATGGTACCGAGTGGTATATCAAAGGCGGAAACACTTATCGAACTTGCAAAAACATTTAATATCAAAGAGGGCGGATTTTTTGCTATCGGCGATTATTATAACGACATTGAAATGATTAAAGCGGCAGATGTAAGCGCGGTGCCCGAAGAAGCGCCCGAAGACGTTAAAAAAGAAGCGGATATAAGTTTATGCGGTGTAAAAAACGGCGCAGTAGCCGAATTTATAGAGTATCTTGAAGAAAGGAAATAGAAAATGGAGAAATCAAGAAAAACAGAACTCGAAAAAATTGCGACCGACGTGCGAATAGGGGTAATAGAGTCTACCAATGCAGCAAAGTCAGGTCATCCGGGGGGCTCGCTTTCGTGTGCGGATATACTTACATATCTTTACTTTGAGCAGATGAACATAGACCCCAAAAATCCGAAAATGGAGAACAGAGACCGCTTTGTGCTTTCAAAAGGTCACTGCGCACCGGCGCTGTACAGTGTACTTGCGTTAAGGGGCTTTTTTGATAAGTCGGAACTTTTAAATCTTCGTCACATAGGTTCTTTCCTTCAAGGTCATCCTGATATGAAACATATACCCGGTGTGGATATGTCCACCGGTTCGTTAGGTCAGGGCATTTCTGCCGCTTGCGGAATGGCGCTTTCGGCAAAGCATTTTAAAAACGATTTTAAGGTTTATACCGTTTTGGGTGACGGCGAAATAGAAGAAGGTCAGGTTTGGGAAGCAGCAATGTTCGCAGGCAATAAAGGACTTTCAAACCTCACCGCAATAGTAGACTTTAACAATTTGCAAATAGACGGCACGATAGACGATGTAAACTCCGCAAAGCCGATTGATAAGAAATTTGAGGCATTCGGTTGGCACGTAATTACTATTGACGGTAATGATTTTGACAGTATAGAAAATGCTTTTAAAGAAGCAGAGAAGGTAGATAAGCCCGTTGCCATTATCGCAAAAACCGTAAAGGGCAAGGGCGTATCGTTTATGGAAAATCAGGTTTCGTGGCACGGCAGTGCTCCTGACGATGAGCAAACAAAGCAGGCAGTAGCGGAACTTGAAGCATATAAGGCATCGTTAAAGTAAGAGGAGGGAGAACATGGTGTGAGAAGTTAAATGTGTGGCAACGAGAGCGGCGTACGGCCAGACGCTTGTAGAACTCGGTAAAGAAAGAGACGATTTTGTGGTTTTGGACGCAGACCTTGCGGCAGCCACACAAACGGGTAAATTCAAAAAAGAGTTTCCCGAAAGATTTTACGACTGCGGTATAGCAGAGCAGAATATGATGAGCATAGCGGCAGGTATAGCCGCTACCGGCAAAAAGGTTTTTGCGAGCAGTTTCGCCATGTTTGCGGCGGGCAGAGCGTTTGAGCAGGTAAGAAACTCAATAGGTTATCCGCATTTAAACGTAATTATCGGCGCTACCCACGCGGGTATATCAGTAGGTGAAGACGGTGCTACTCACCAATGCTGTGAAGATATAGCACTTATGCGTACCATACCCGGTATGACGGTTATAAACCCTGCGGACGAAACCGAGGCAAAACTTGCGGTAAGAGCGGCCATAGAGTGTGACGGTCCCGTATATATGCGTTTCGGTCGTCTTGCCGTACCCGTAATTTTCGGTGACGATTATAAATTTGAGATAGGTAAAGGCGTTCAACTTAAAGACGGCAGTGACGTAACGATAGTCGCTACCGGTCTTATGGTAAACGAGGCACTTATTGCCGCGGACATACTTAAAGACGAGGGGATAAACGCAAGGGTAATAAATATTGCCACCATAAAACCGCTTGATAAGGGTATCATCCTAAAAGCCGCAAAAGAAACGGGCGCTATCGTAACCGCAGAAGAACATTCGGTTATAGGTGGACTCGGAAGCGCGGTATGCGAAACACTTTGCGAAGAGTATCCCGTACCGGTATTAAAGGTGGGTGTTTACGATACTTTCGGTCATTCGGGCCCCGCAAAAGCATTGCTTGATGAATTCGGCCTGCGCGGAGTAAACATAGCCGAAAAGGCAAAAAAGGCAATAGCCCTTAAAAAATAACAAGACAAAAAATTAAAGACCTGCAACGCAGGTCTTTTTTTATTCTGTTTCCGACTGTGGCTCGGGTTCAGGTTCGGGCTCGGGTTCAGGTTCGGGCTCGGACGGCTTAATAAGCGTTTCGTCATACTTAAGATATACCGTTTTATCTTGGTAGGCTGCTTTATACCAAAGGTCTTCGCATTTTCCCGTAACCGTAATTTCTGTGTTTTGCTCGGGGGTTACAACAAAAAACTTTTCGTTTTCGGAGCATTGCGAATATAAAACCGTTTCTCCGGTTAAAACAAGTGTTTCGTCAGTTTCCTCAAAGGTTACTTTTTTAACGTTTTTGCTCTCGGTAAAATACCGTACACCGTCAATTACCACAGTGTAAAATCCGTTTTTAAGGGCGCCTTTTGAGGCAAATACCGAGTTTTGCTTTGCTTCATACACCGTTTCGGAACTCGGGGTGGGGCCCTTGTAAATTTTAGCATCGGCAGTAAAGCAAATGTTACAGTCCTCTTCGTTTACCGAATAATCACAAACATCAAGGTCAACCGCACCTCTTATGCCGGGTACGGAGCCCTTGTTTGTATACTGCCACATAGCATAAGGCCCCGAATAACTTGACCTTTGACCGTTTACTGTATAGTGGGCAAGCCAATAATCAAAGCAGGAAAGTTTTGACATATCAAAATGCGCCGTCGTACCGTATTTTGAGCAGTACATAATGGGAGTATAGCCCTTTTGTTTTATATAGTTTAAAAATGCGTAGGCATTTGCGGTAACGGCGGCTTTGCTTTTTGCAACCTCTGCCGCGCGGCTTATATCTCCGTTTGATTTTGGAGAAAACTCTTCGAAGTCGTATGCAATCGGGAATGTTACCGCTACACCCTTTTGCTTTAATAAATCTATGAGTTGGCAAACGTAAGCCGCTTCTTCACGCGCTTCCTGCTCGTTTATGGCGGTTGAATAGAAATAAAGGCCTACCGCTATACCGTTTTGATATGCGCCTATCGCGTTTTGTTCAAAGCAAGGGTCTTCAACAAGTTTTCCCGTACCGTATCCGCGGTAACCGCAACGTATCATTACAAACTTTACGTTGGAGGTAGCAACCGCTTTCCAATCTATATTTCCCTGATACTTAGAAACGTCAATACCGTAGGTTACACCTTTAAACATACTTATATCGAGTTTCTTTTCCGACTCCGTAACGGTGTATGCGGCACCGTTTTTTACCGTAGAGTCTTTAATAACGTTGGCGTTAAGCACGTCTTCTTTATCGTTTGCGTCCGCCACCACTATTTTTTTAGGCGGTATCGGAACTTCCTCCAGGGAAGAAACCTCCGAAACTACCTCTTCGGCAGAAGAAATTTCGGATACTTTCGGTACAACGTAAGAAGACGTTTCCTTTGAAACCTCTTTCGGTTTTTCGGAAAGTTTTGAAAGTGCTATCACGCCGAAAGCACCGCCTGCCAAAACAGCCACGGCGGCTACAAAGGCAATAATAAATATTTTATGTGCTCTGAAAAAAGCAATGTATTTCCACATATAAAAATTCTACCTGCCTGTAAAGTCGTAATCTATTGTGATAACGCAAACGAAAGTACTGTTGACTTCCTTTGCGGATTTGCTTATAAGATCCCTAACTGTCTGCTCGTCCATATCAAAGCCGGACGGCAAAACCACGTCAAAAATAAGATTTGTTTTTTGCTTGGCAACCGGAGTCATACGAAAATCGTGTATGGTAAGGCGACTGTCTATATTCTCTACTATTTTACTTATTGCCTCTTTGGTCTCGGCAACCTCACTGCTGTCGGTGTCAATCGGGTCCATATGTATTACAAGTTCAACATCCGTTTGCTCGCATACTACCTTTTCGCATAGGTCTACCTGCTCGTGACAGTAAACTATATCAATACTCTGCGGCACTTCAACGTGTACCGAGGCAAACTGTCTGCCGGGGCCGTAGTTATGAACTATAAGGTCATGTATCCCCTCAAAGCAGTCAAACGAAAGTACGGTGTTTTTAATGCTTTCAACAAGTTCTTCATCGGGCGGACCGCCTAAAATCTCGCCTATTGTTTCTTTTGCAGAAGAGAATCCCGACCAAAGAATGAAGAGTGCAACCCCTATTGCCATAACGGTATCAAGGTTAAACGGCAGAGCGGGCAAAATGCGGGTGAGTACTGCGGCAATAAGGATAACCGAGGTCGAAATACAGTCGTTTATACTGTCTTTCGCGGTGGCAATAAGTGCCGATGAGTTTATTTTCTTACCCAAATTTCTGTTAAAGAGATAAAGCCAGAGTTTTACGAGTATTGAAACTATAAGAGCTGCTACCGACCATACGGTGTAGGTAGGAGCGGGATCGCCGTTTATAAGGGATTTTACTGAACTTATTAACAGTTCGCCGCCTACTATAAGGATAAGCCCCGATACTATAAAGGCGGAAAGATATTCCATTCTTCCGTGACCGAAAGGGTGGTCGCGGTCGGCAGGACGTCCGGAGAGTTTAAATCCAATCATGGTAATAACCGAGGAACCCATATCCGAAAGGTTGTTAAGTCCGTCCGCAACGATAGCGATACTTGAAGTAATACTGCCTATGATTATCTTAACGGCACATAAAAATATATTACAAACAATTCCCACAATACTGCCGAAATTACCGTAACGCTCTCTTGCCTCTTTCGACTTTACGTCCTTATAATCTTTAACAAAAAGTTTTATTAAAAAATTTGTCATTACATCTTTGCTCCCTTTGCACCTTTGCTGCCGAAATTAACCCCCGATAAAATGTTGGTATCTATTGTAAAGGTGAGGTTATCGCGGTTTCTCTGCCTTTTGAATGCAAGGTCTATAAGACGGTCCAACATATCGGTATATTTAATACCGCTTGCATCCCAAAGATAAAAGGCGAGTGATCCGGGTATAGTATTTATTTCGTTAACGTAGACCTTATCACTTTTTGTATCGTATAAGAAATCTATTCTTACAACGCCGCTCGCGTTCATTGCTTTAACGGTTTTAAGTGACAGGTCTTTTATTTCCTGCGCTTTTTCTTCGCTTATGTCTGCGGGTATTTTTCTGCCGAGCGATGCCATACCTTTGCTGGCTCCCGAGTTTTGACCGCCGCCCTCATATTTATCTTTATACGAAAGAATTTCGTCATGCATAAACGGCTCTTCGCAAACCGAAGCAATACATTCGTCTGCATCACCTAAAACCGAACAGTTTATCTCTCTTAAATCGGTTATTGCCTTTTCGCAAAGTATACGGTCGGCAAATGAAATTGCAAGGGTTATCGCTTCGTCAAGTTCTGCTTTTGATTTAACCTTGCTTATTCCCACACTTGATCCCAAATTTACGGGTTTAACTATAAGCGGGAAGCCGATTTCTTTTTCTATCTTTTCAGTGATTTCCTCTTTGTTTAAGCCGTATTCTCTCGCTCTTATCAAAACACAGTCAAGTACGGGAATATCTGCCTTTTTAAGCACGTCTTTAAATACTGCCTTATCCATACCTATTGCGGCGGAGGCAACGTCACACCCGACGTACGGCAAATTCAAAAATTCAAAGTAGCCCGCCATAGTACCGTCTTCACAGTTGGTGCCGTGAACTATCGGGAAAGCAACATCTATATTAACGTCCGCTTTCTTTTTAAACAGTTTTGTGTTTAAAAAGTGCATAATCACGCCGTTTTCATTTCTTACAAAGGTTACCTCTTCGCACTCTTTAAGTAACTTTGAAAGGTCGCGGTAGTTTTCTATCTCAAAGAGATTTTCTCCCGTATACATTCTGCCGTTTTTCGCAACGTAAACGGGGGTTACGTCATACTTATCTCTGTTTATCGCGCGCATCGCCTGAACTGCGGAAATAATCGAAACTTCGTGTTCTACCGAACGGCAACCGAAAAATACACCAACGTTTGTTTTCATAAAACTTACCTCTTTATCAGTTTAAATAATTGTCAGGCAGGTCGTTTTCTATGAGAAGCACACTGTTTTCGTCACAAAGCGGAGTGTAGATTTTCATAGCGTCTGCAAAACTGTCTGCTATATAAAGGTTATCGGTATTAAAATCGGTAACCGCTATCGCGTCACAAAGCGGCTTTGAACGGTTTTTCCCTACAAGTATAATTATATCGCAGTATTTTGCCGCCGCAAGCCCCAAATTATAGTTAGACTGGTATTCTTTGCTTCCGAGTTCTATAAGTCCCGGAGTGATAACCGTCTTTTTCATACCCTCAAAACTGTTAAGCACATTTATCGCTTCAAGACACCCCTCGGGGTTTGAGTTGTATGCATCGTCAATTAAAAGCGAGCCGTTAAAGTTTTTAAGTTCCAAACGGTGTTCGGTGGGCTTTAGTGAGGATATTGCAAATTTTATATCGTTATCACTCACCCCCAAAGCGTGACTAAGCGCCGCAGCGGCGAGGATATCGGCAACACTGTGTTTGCCCAAAAGCCGTGTGGAAACCGAAACCGTACTGCCGTCAAGATGTAAATCAAACGAAGAGCCCGATGCACCGTATTTTATATTATCGGCATAAAACTTCGTACCCTCACCAAAATAAACGGCATTTTTTGCATTATCCGTTCTTGACTTTATTTCGTCACTGTCTATATTGGCAAGACATATACCGCCGCCGTTTTTATTCACCGCGTCATAAAGTTCAAACTTGGTAGAAAAAACGTTATCAATACTCTTAAAGGTATCAAGATGTTGAGCGCCTACCGAGGTTATAATTCCGTGTTGCGGGTGAACTATATCGCAGATTTCTTTTATGTCACCTTTCTTTTTGGCTCCCATTTCGCAGATAAAAATTTGTGTTTGCGGTTTAATGCTTTCCCGTACAGTCCTTACAACTCCCATAGGTGTATTAAACGAATGCGGGGTGCAAACCGTGTTGTATTTTTCCGATAATATCCGGTTTAGTATAAATTTTGTGGTAGTCTTTCCGTAACTGCCGGTAATTCCTATAACAGTAAGACTTTTGTGAGATTTAAGTATCTTTTTTGCATCGTTTACATAGTAAAGCGAAAACGCCTTTTCGACAGGAAGTGTAAGATAATATGCCGCAAGGGTAATTATTGGCGATACAATGCTTGCCATAAGGCAAACCATAAGGCAGATTTCACCTGCAAGTTTATCGGGCATAATAACGTAAACCGTAATTAAAGCGGCAAGTATAATCACTGCGGCACAAATAAGCCGTTTTATGCGTGATGTGAACACAAGCTTTTTAATAGAGGTTTTATAACATTTAACACAAAGGAAAATCCTTACTGCCAAAAGTATCACTAAAAGTATTTCCTGTAATAAAAACTTTTCGTAGGTGTATAAAAAGGACGAAAGACAAAAGCAAATCGCCTCAAGTGCAAGATATACCGTATAAGAACTTTTAAGCCAGCCGATGTATCTTGACGGAAAATACGAGTTTTGCTGAAGCATCTGAAACTGTTTATATAAAGAAAACAAAGCGCAAATCGATGCGGTAATCAAAACTGTAATCAGCAAAGCAAGAACCCTCCTTATTTTATAAAACTGTTAAGTATAGCGTTGGTATCGTAAGGTCTTTCAACAAATGAGTAGTGACCTACGCCCTTTAAAACGCACAGTCCGCAATCGGGGATAAGCCCCTCTATGATTTTAGCATCGCTTAGCGGAGTTGCGGTATCGTTTTCACCCCATATAAGAAGTGTCGGGCAGGAAATTTGGGGGAGAATATCTCGAATGTCGGTGTTAACAAGCGATACAAGAGTTTTTCTCAGTACCGGCGGCGCTGCGTTATAATCCGCCGAGCCGTAGTGGTTTCTTGCTTTGTTAAGCAAACCCTCAGAGTGATTTCTTATAACGGGCAGAGAAAGCACTTTTTTTATGATTTTAAAGTTTTTCGCTCTTAATTTTTGCTTAAAGGTCTTTTTGGGTATAAGTCCGGCACTGTCAAGCAAAACAAGTTTTTTGATGTTAAGCATTTTTTTTGCGGCAAGATAAAGTGCCACTCTGCCGCCGTGCGAGTGACCGAAAACTATCGGGTCTTTAATATCAAGCGCCTCACAAAATTTTACCACAAAGTCGCAGTAATTTTCGAGTGTCCACGGGTTCTTCATAACCTCACTTTGCTTACAGCCGGGGAAATTAAGAGCCACTACTCTTGCCCTCGTTTCAAGGTTTCTTATGATTGACGTATAAACGTCAAACGAAGACCCCCAACCGTGTAAAAGCAGTATCGGATTTCCGCTTCCGCTTTCGGTGTATTCGATTTTTAAGCCGTCAATATTTATTTCCATAAATTATTTAACCAGTCTTACAGTTTCGCGACAGATTGCAAGC
>JAKSQL010000039.1 GCA_024404125.1 Clostridia bacterium | reverse complement strand
GAAAGTTCTATGCCGTTAAGGACTAACTCGTATGCATTGGGAAATACTTTTTCGGGGTTGGTGTCAAGAGAGGGAATACATTCGTCAAGCGGAGAGGTAAAGGGGTGGTGCATAGCATCCCAAGTTTTTGTTTCCTCGTTGTATTCAAAGAACGGGAATTCGGTTATCCAAAGGAAATTAAACTGTTTGGGTATTATATCAAGACGTTTTGCAACTGTAAGACGAAGCGCACCCAAAACCGAGAGTGCAACATTTTTCTTATCGGCGACTATAAGTAACACGTCACCTTTTTTAAAGTTAAGGCGACTGTAAATTGAGTCGAGTTCTTCTTTTGTAAGGAATTTTGCGAATGAGCAGGTCGGCTCTTCCTCTGTCCACCTTGCGAAAGCAAGACCTTTTGCACCTATGCCTTTGGCGTCTTCTGTAAGTTTATCAATTTCTTTTCTCGTGTAAACACCGGCGGCATTTTCGGCATTTATTGCCCTTACAGTACCGCCCGATTTAACAGTATCGGCAAATACAGAAAATCCGCAATCTTTAACAATATCCGAAATATCTTTTATTTTCATATCAAAACGGGTATCGGGCTTATCAGAGCCGTAATCGTTCATAGCATCGGTGTATGTCATACGTTTAAGCGGAGTTTTAACGTCCACATTCAAAATTTCTTTGAATAGGCGCTTAACGTAACCCTCGGCGATAGCAAAAACGTCCTCACGTTCAACGAAAGACATTTCAAGGTCTATTTGGGTAAATTCAGGTTGACGGTCGGCGCGCAGGTCCTCATCTCTGTAGCAACGTGCAAGTTGCATATAGCGGTCAAAACCCGAAAGCATAAGCAGTTGCTTATACATCTGCGGTGACTGCGGAAGCGCAAAGAAACTGCCCTTATGTACACGTGAGGGAACAAGATAGTCGCGCGCACCCTCGGGGGTGGACTTTATAAGGGTAGGAGTTTCTATCTCCAAAAAGCCGTTCTCGTCAAAGTAATCTCTTGTTACCTTGGCTATGCGGTGGCGCATTAAAATATTTTTTTGAAGCGGCTCGCGGCGCAAATCAAGATAGCGGTATTTAAGACGAAGTTCCTCGTTCGCGTTGCTGTCAGGCAAAATTTCAAAGGGCGGAGTTTGTGACTCGCCTAAAATTTTAAGTACGGTTACTTCTATTTCAATATCCCCCGTAGGAATATCGGGATTTACCGAAGAGCGCTTTCTTACAGTGCCCTGCGCCATTAAAACAAATTCGCTGCGTACAAGGCCCGCTTTATTAAATACGTCTTTATCGGTGGTATCGTCAAAAGCAAGTTGGATAATACCCGTACGGTCACGAAGGTCAATAAATATAAGACCGCCCAAATCGCGCATACGTTGTACCCAGCCGCAAACGGTTACCGTTTCGCCTGTTTTTTCATTTGTAAGCGTACCGCAGTAATCGGAACGCTTCATACCGTCAAGTCTGTCAAGTTTCAAAGAAAACACCTCTATGAATAATTACAAAAGTGATTTTTCGAGTTCATTTAATGCAAATTCTCATTGCAGTTTGATGATTTCGTCAGGCAAGGCGTCTAAAGAGATTTCCTTAATAGAGCCGTCTGACATATTTTTTATGTTTATTTTACCGCTTTCAAGTTCGTTATCACCGAGCACTGCAGTGAATAAAGCGCCTATTTTATCGGCAAATTTCATTTGTGCTTTAAGACCTCTTGAGCAAATATCGGTTTCAGCGGCTATACCGCAAAGCCGAAGTTCATTGCAAAGACTGCTTGCTTTAAGTGCGGCTTTTTCGCCCATCGGCGCTATATACAAATCACACTTCTTAGCGTTCGGAAATTCGCAATTTTGATTTTCAAGCAATAGCATAAGCCGTTCAATTCCCATTGCAAACCCTAAAGCAGGGGTATCGTTGCCGCCCATTTGACCTATAAGACCGTCATATCTGCCGCCGCCGCAAACGGTGGACTGTGCGCCAATATCATTTGATACAAACTCAAACACCGTCTTGGTATAGTAGTCAAGTCCTCTTACAATGTGCGGATTTACGGTGTAGTTTATCTGCATTGCTTCAAGGTGTGCTTTAACACCGTCAAAATGTTCTTTGCATTCGTCACACAAAAAATCAAGCACAACGGGGGCGTTCTTTGCAATATTTGAGCAAATAGGCGACTTGCAGTCAAGTATTCGCATAGGATTTCTTGTAAGTCTGTCTTTGCAGGTATCGCAAAGGTCGTTTTCGTTTTCGGCAAAATATTTTTTAAGTGCTTCCTGATAGTTTTTCCTGCAGGTAGGACAACCTATAGAATTTATTTCAAGGGATATGTTTTTAACGCCTAAATTTTCAAGCACCTGCTTTGCAAGAGCAATCATTTCGGCATCCGCGGCAGGATTTTTTGTACCGTAACACTCTGCGCCGAATTGGTGGAACTCCCTGAGTCTTCCCGCCTGCGGTTTTTCGTAACGGTAGCAACCGCCGATATAACATACTTTAAGCGGCAAAGCCGAGTTTAAAAGTCCGTGTTCAATAACGCTTCTTGCCGTACCCGCCGTAAGTTCGGGGCGCAAAGTTATTGAGCGGTCACCCTTATCCAAAAACGTGTACATTTCTTTTTGTACAACGTCGGTAGTGTCGCCTACGTTTCTGCTGAAAACCTCGGTATGTTCAAAAACGGGAACGCGGATTTCCTTAAATCCGAAAAGACGGGCTGTTTCAAGCATTGTGCTTTCGGCAAACTGCCACTTGTGAGAAATTTCGGGCAGTATATCGTTTGTGCCTTTTACGGCACGGTTTATTTCTGACATAGGTATTCTCCGTAAATTAAGATTTTTTAACTATTTCGCGCCAATCAAGGTCACCGCGTTCAAGACCGTGTATAAGCACTTCTGCGGTGGCTATATTGGTTGCAACGGGAATGTTATGTACGTCACAAAGGCGCAAAAGCGCTTGCTCGTCCGGCTCGTTCGGTTTCGGGTTGAGCGGATTTCTGAAAAGAAGCAAAAGGTCAATTTCATTACAACCTATTCTTGATGCAATTTGTTGAGCGCCTCCCTGAGAACCGTCCAAAAATCTTACGATGTCGAGTCCCGTTGCTTCTGAAACTATTTTTCCGGTAGAGCCGGTGGCAACAAGGTTATGTCTGCTTAAAATTCCGCAGTAAGCAATACAAAACTGTACCATAAGTTCTTTTTTTGCATCGTGTGCTATTAGTGCAATTGTCATACTAAATACCCCTTAAATTATATCTTTTTCGGCTTTGGAAGCCGTATATCTTCGCCGCACAACCTACCGGCTATACGGGAAAAAGCACGCATTGACCTACCTTTGTTTTTAAGCGTATGAGTATTAGCCAAAAAATTAAGTTCAAGGTCACTTGGAACTATGCCTATAAGACGAAGTCCCGATTTATCTATAATATCGTCTACACCCGAATAGATATTCCGCCTTATAAGTTCAATATCAAACTTATTAAGAAGAAGACGCGGAGATTTATAAGTTTTCGGCAGATTGTCGCAAACTACTCTTGCATCTCTTACCGAAACGTTATCGGGATTGCAAACGGATATATACTGTATATCCTTTCCGATTGCCTCGTAAAGCGAGAAATCCGCTCCTGCGGGGAAATCGAGAATAATCACATCATAACTTTGCCGTAACTGTTCTAAAACGGCGCAAAACTTTTCTTTATCTATACTACCCGCTTTGCTCGGTGCGGGCATAAGGTATATATTATCTTTTGAGGGCGCTTTATATATGCAATCTTCAAGATTGTTTTTGTTAAGTGCATCGGCAAGGTCAAAGACCAAAACTTCCTCAAGTCCGTAAAATATATCAAGGCATCTTAGCCCTTCGTCAAGGTCGATTACGAGCACACTCTTGCCCATCTTTTCAAAGGCGAGGGAGAGTGCAACCGAAACGGTAGATTTACCGGTACCGCCTTTTCCCGAAGTTATTCCCAACAAAAGCGCCATATAAAACACCTCGAATCATTAAAAATAAATTTTATCACAAATAACATTTAGTGTCAATTAAGAACAGCAAACGGTATTTCGCTTACTTTTTCGGTAGAACTGTTTATAAAATAGGCATCAAGCAAATTTCTTACAAGAGTACCTGCCGCAGTACCCGAATTACCGTGTTCAAGTATAACCGATATGGCAATTTTCGGATTATCATACGGAGCAAACACTATGTAGGTACTGTGGTCGGCGCCGCTGTCGGTTTGAGAAGTACCGGTCTTACCGCCGATTTTAATGGGATAGTCGCCGAAAATCCGACTGCCCGTACCGTCTACCGTAACCGAAAGCATGCCCTCTTTTACCGCCTTAAGCGTGGAGTCGGTTATTTTAACGGTGTTTAAAACTTCGGGTTTGCATTTATCGTAGGTGACCGTAAGGTCGTAGGACATTATTTTATCAATTAAGGTTGCTCTGTAATGGGTGCCGCCATTTGCAAAAGTTGCGGCGTAATTTGCAAGTTGCAGGGGAGTAAAAGCGTTAATCTGACCTATTGATATTTCGAGCGTATTACCGTCAAACGTGTTGCTTTTCGGTTCTGATAGTATTCCCCTACTGTCATCAACCTCAACCCCTGTTTTTACGCCCAAACCGAACTGTTTAAAGTAATCGGTAAGCATAATGGGGCCTATACGTCTGCCGAGTTCATAAAAGAAGTAGTTGCAGCTTTTTGAAAGAGCGGAAGTAAGATTTATATGGCCGTGACGGTGCAGGCATTTCGGCTTGTAATCTTCGAAGTAATCATAAGTCATAACACAGTTAACGGTTTCACCTTGTTTGTATAAACCGTTTTCAAGAGCGGCAGTGGCAACTATCGGTTTTATCGTGGACCCTATCGGATAAACACCCATAAAGGCGCGGTCAGTAAGCGGCTTTGCGGGGTCGGCTGTGAGTTCTTTTATGTTTTTTCCGAGTGTTGCCGAATCGTAGGTCGGGTAGTTGGCGGCGCATATTACTCCGCCCGATGCTATATCTACCATAACCGCGCTTCCCGCGGTTGCGGTTCCGCCTTGGGATTTAAGTTCGGTAACGATATCCTTAAGTGAATTTTGTGCGGTGCGCTGTATTGACTTATCAATAGTAAGCATTACCGTTTTACCCGAAACCGGGGCTTTGGTTATAACACTTTTTATTATGTTGCCATCGGCGTCTATATAGTAGGTTATCTCGCCGTCTTTACCGCGAAGATACTCTTCGGCATAGTGCTCAATACCGCTTACACCGACTTTATCGTTATATGAATAACCTCTTGCCTTGTAGTTTTCTCCGCTTTCGGGGTTGTCCCAATCCTCTTCGTATATTGGGCCTACCGTACCTATAAGGTTTACCGCAAGAGAAGTATCGGCATATTGTC
This sequence comes from Clostridia bacterium, assembly GCA_024404125.1. Lineage (GTDB taxonomy): Bacteria > Bacillota > Clostridia > Oscillospirales > Acutalibacteraceae > UBA737. The sequence continues at coordinate 2,801 of JAKSQL010000039.1, read as the reverse complement.
TAAACGGTGCAACGTCAACCGTAACCCCGTTTAAATACAGTCCCGATTCGCAAACCTTACGCATAATTTCGGTAGGTATATCTTCAGCGAAAACATAGGGGTAAGAAATCGAAAAGTCCGCAAGTTGCATACTGTATCTTACACCCATAATTTTCCGCTGTTCTTCGGGTGAATAGTTTTCAAGTCCGTAATTTTCGACCATTCTCGCAAAACAGTTTTCGGCGGTTGCGTAATCGGCAAGCCCTAAAATTTTTAAGAGTTTTTTATGGCTTTCGTCCTCATTGTAACCGTACGGTGCAGACTGCGAAAGAGGAAGTTTATCCGACCACTTGACACCGTTTTCGGACAAGAGATTTATAAGGGTAAGAATGGTGCCGTTAACATTTTTCTTAAAGTATGCCTTGTTGAATACTATATTATAACCGTCACGGTTTACGGCGATTTGCCTGCCAAAGCAGTCAAGAATTTCTCCTCTCGGCGCTTTCAGTACCGAAGTTCTGATTGTGGTACTGCCTGCGGTGGAAGAGTATTGATCGGCATTTATTACCTGAAGTGAGTATATTCTCACACAGTAAATAAGTATTAAAACTATAAGCAAAACCGAAAGCACCGTAAGGGCTGTTTGTTTGTTCTTTTTAAACGGCACTGAAATCACCTTCTTCCAAAAACGTAAATTTTAAGAATATTTTTTAAACAAATACCGCTCAAGATAATAAAACGGCACTACCGCTATCGCGGTATATAAAGCGCTCGGCAAAGCGGTGTAAAGCAGATACGGCAAACTGTTTTGCACATTACGGCTTAAAGCAAAAAATATAAGCCATTTAAGCGTAAAGAAAAACACAGAGCCGATAAGTCCCACAGCAATCGAACTGCGCAGATTGTTATTAAACAAAAAATGTAAAATCACGGAAACAAACAATGCTATCAAAAGGTAGCAAACGGTGTTAAACAAAGAGCCGTTGGCGGAAACACTGTCCGCAAAAATACCTAAAACAAGCCCTGTAAAACTTGAAGTCCATTCACTTGCAAACATAGAAAAAGCAATTAAAGCGGAAAGTGTGAGTATAGGCGTGGCTCCCGCAATTTTAATAACCGAATCGCCGACTGTATGCAATAACAGCAGCAAAGCAAAGAGCGCAAAATTTATAAAAAACAGTTCAACTCCGCTTTTTCTTTTATCGGGCATTACTTTTCTTCCTCCTCGGGATTTATACCGCCTTTGTCGTTAAAAGAGGTAATAACCATTACGCCCCGTATTTCCGAAAAATCAACAAACGGTTTTATATCGGCGTAGATAGAGGTGTTTAACTTGTCCGTTCCGATAGAATCAATGGAACCGATAAGAATACCTTTAGGGAAAATACCCTCGCCCGAAGTTACAACGTAGTCGCCTATTGCCACACTGCAAGACCTTGCAAGATTTGAAAATCTGCAAAGCCCCGATTTGGAGAGGTCTAAATTACCCGATACTATTCCGGAATCGTCAGTGCGACTGTTAAGTGCGCCTACAGTAAGTTCGGGGGATATAAGAGTAGTAACTTTGCTTGTCGTAAGACCTACTTCGGTAACGTAACCTACAAGACCTTCGTCGGTAATAACGGGGTCATACTTCTTTATTCCCGACATAGACCCTTTATTTATAAGAAAGCCCTGATATATATCGTCGCTGTCCCTTGAAATGAGTGTTGCACCGCACATTTTAAGGTCGGGATTCTTTTCTTTTATCTCAAGATAATCTTTGTAAAAATCGTTTTGCGTTTTTATACTGTCGTAATCGGCTACCTTTTCTCTTAAATCGTTAAGTTGAGATTTAAGTTCCGCGTTTTCGAGCATAAGAGCATTACCGTCACTGTAAGCGGTTATAAAGTCGGAAAAAGCATTTTTAACGGTAGTGGCAAGTTGTCTTACGGGAGCCGCCACAGTACCTGCAATATCGGTTTGCGGAGCCATACGTCTGCCTATAAGACCGAATACGGCAGATACCGCGATAACTATTGCCAGTACCGATACGATTATCTTAAACTGTCTGCTGCGAAAGAAAAAACGCATTTTTTATTTCTCCTATCTGAAACGTCTGCCGCGTCTGAAAACGTAGTGGTCAAAACCGCTGTCGGCTTCAAGGCGCTTTGCGGTACCGAGCACCACACAGTCAAGCGGATTTGCCGCAACCGTAACGGGCATACCCGTTTCTTCGGCAATAAGTTCCGCAAGGCCTCTCAGCAGCGCACCGCCGCCGGTAAGGGTAATGCCACTGTCAATAATATCGGCGGAAAGTTCGGGCGGAGTTTTTTCAAGTGTTGAACGTATAGTATCTATAATCTGCGAAATCGGGTCGGACATCGCCGTTCTTACTTCCGCAGAGGTTATGATAATGTTTTTCGGCAGACCGTCAATAAGGTTACGCCCTTTAATTTCAACCGATGCTTCACCCTCATACGGTTTTGCCGAGCCGATATCTATTTTAATTTGCTCCGCGGTACGTTCACCGATAAGCAAATTATGTTTTTTTCTTATGTAGCCGATTATTGCTTCGTCAAGGTCGTCTCCGCCCACTCTTAAAGACTGTGCGGTAACTATATCGCCGAGCGAAATAACCGCAACCTCACTTGTTCCGCCGCCTATGTCAACAACCATATTGCCGGTAGCGTCCCAAATGGGAAGCCCCGCGCCTACTGCCGCCGCTATCGGCTCTTCTACAAGGTCTATATCGGTAGCGCCTGCCTGCTTTGCGGCATCGTAAACGGCACGGCTTTCAACCTCGGTAACACCCGAGGGAATACATATTACCATTCTTACTC